>DATKLV010000248.1:0-2913 GCA_035542255.1 Desulfomonilia bacterium
AACAGGGGGATGGCGCTCATGTCGAAGAAGTAGGGCTTGCCGTTGATCTCGAGGCGCTTGTCCCGTTCCGTGACGATGTGGGCCGACTTGAAGCACTGCTCCACGAGCTTGGTGTTGCATATGCGCTCATTCTCGGGGAAATCCAGTGAGCAATGTTTGTCGATGACATCCTCTCGCTTCTTGCCGTAAAGGTCGCACAGACGCTGGTTGATGTCGGCAAAGGTGAAGGCGGCATCTATCATTGCAAGGTAGTGGGGCACGCCATTGAAGATCGTCTCCATCCTCTTATGGGCCACCAGCACTTTATCGGCCCAGATGTTCCTCTCCGAGGCCGCAGCACGGGCCCTGTTGATCCTGAGCATGGTAATGGTGGCAATGAGCACGAAGCCGATGCTGACAGAGCCGAGGATCAGGGTATTGCGGAAGGTGCCTGACATCAGCGAAATGACCTCGCTGTAGGGGGAGGTGGATATGGTTACCCATCTTCGATTGAGGAAATGCACCGAAGAGTAGGCAAGAAGCTTCTTCACCGGTTCTGTGTCCGGGTAGTTGGGAAAGACGAACTCATACATACCATCGTTTTTCAGCTCCATGGCCTGCTGGATGGTATCAATCCCTGAAATTTCAACACCATTCTTCTTCAACCCGATGATGACATCTTTCAGGTTGAGCCCGATCCATTTGGGATTGGGGTGGTAGAGGATCATGCCGCTTTCATCCAGCATCCAGACATATCCGGATTTTGACGGCCTGATGGGTGCAACATAGTGGGCAGTGATATTCGTCAGGTCAATGGCGCAGCCGATAACACCGTGAAATACGCCGTCGTCGCCTTTCAAGGGGAATGAGATTACAAAGGTCTCAAAGCGGCCGGGTATGTCGTAGTATTGCTCCCCCCCGACCATGATAATGTCGGAGACATAGGGGACATTAAGCTCCTTGGCCACCCGAAAATAGGTTCGAAAGCTGAAGTCTCTTCCGTCAATCCCCGGCAGGAGCTGGTGAGGATAGTGATAGCGCATGATCCCGCTTGCATCCTCCCAGAAGACGAATGCCACCTTGCTCTTTAAAGAATTATACAAATTCTGTACCGATGTATGGATGTCCTCATGTTTACCGTTCGAGACCCCTTTTATATGTGCGGTGAGGCTCAGGCTGTTCGTTATGTCGTGCATATACTGCTCGATGCCCATGGCCGTCTGCTGGGCCAGCAGGCCCTGCTCGCGGTTGAACTGGGCCGCCATCTCCCTCTCGACGCCGTGGTAGGAATACAAGGCGAACATGATCACGAAGCCGAGCACGATGAAGGTGCCCAACCAGATGAGAATATCCCACTTGGTCTCTTTAAGTTCTATGGTATGCCGTTTTGGTATCTTCTGCCTCATGTGTTGTCATCCTAAGTAAGTATCTTTCGTGATCTGTTTTGGAAGTGAGAGAGCCTTCAGCTCCAGGGCCTTGAAGTCCAATGCATACAAAGGGCTTATCTCGACGGCTACCCCTTGCCCGACATCCACACCGAGCCGCTGCAGCCAGGAAGCATGCAGAGCGCTCTGGAGTCGGCGGGAACTTTCCAGGGAATCCACACCGGTGAGGTTCTTGATCGGTGAAAACTCCTCTTCGCGCAATACCTCCAGCGTAATGCTCCTGTCCGCAAGGGGAAGGGCATCAAAGAGGAACGTCTCGAATTTGATGCCTTCAAGCTCCAGGGGCATGCCGTCCGGGCCCCGGGCAGTTATTGCTTTCCGGGCGCGGTGGAAGGGAAGACCGGTGTTGTTGGCCGAGATTTCCTCGGCGAATCTGCGGCCGATAATATGGACAGCAATGGACCCCGCCCAGTAAAGCATGCCGCCGTCCGGTCCGCTGGCGTATCTTAGGGCGTCGTCCAGGTCGCTGTACTCCACCAGAGCGGTCTTCCCATTCAACCTGGCGATGACGCCGACCTTCTCATCATAGCCTGATTTCCTGACCACCTTGGAAGACATCTGAGCACCCGAGAGGTTGTGGAGGCCAAGGAACAGCGGGTCACATATCTTTACCAGGGGATTATCCACCTGGAAATAGAAGATCTCATCAATGCCGAGACCCTCCATCAGGCTTAACGCGCCGCTTGCCAGCAAGGCCCTGAAGGTGCCGCCATGACCGTCCGGGTTCATGAACAGGCCGCCGTTTTCGGATATGATGAATTTCCCTTCAGGGGTAATCGACGGCAGCATACCCTGGATGAAGAAGTGCACTTCACCCTTGTCAAGTCCGAAATACCCGTTATCCCTGAAGTAATCCCGCGTAGGCCCGTCATTCTCGCGTGAGGTCATGATGAACCACGGGATGGAGCATCGGAATTTCCGTTTCAAGGCCAGGATCTTTTCTGCAAATAAATAGAACAGGCTCTTCCCCTTTACAGGAGTTACACCCACAACACCCTTTGGGGCATCGATGCCCAGGCGTGAGCCCTGACCACCCGCAACGACCAGTGCCGCAACCTTGCCGGACTGGAGCAATTCCTGTCCGCGTCTGATATACACAAGGGCATCATCTGAAGAGGCGAATGCAGCAGGGATGACCTCTGCCGGTATTAAATCCCCTCGGGGCGGCTCATAGAGATCCTCACCCCTGATGAGGCGGCCCACCAGATCGATATCAACCCCGTCAAGGTCCCGGCTGATCCTTTCCCTTAAGAGTCGGCCGTTCTCACTGTTTAGAAGGTTCACGATATGGTCTTGGCCCAGTTTTCTTAGCTTTTTCTCGAGCATCCAAGATCTCCCGTATCCTTTTTTCCACTCCTGCGTCTTTTGGAGCATACAACTCGATGCGCGGCAATTTTTCCGGCAGGTAATTGAGGGTAAGCGCCCCTATGGGGTCGTCATGCGCATAGATATATCCCTTGGAGTAACCGATCTCCTTCATGAGCCTTGT
>DATKLV010000249.1:0-6693 GCA_035542255.1 Desulfomonilia bacterium
GCAGTTCTTTGGCCTTGGTGTTTCCCTGAGGCTTCACGGCCCTGCTGTACTGGTTTTCTATCGTATACCTTTCATCCGCTATCTGGTCCAGGATCATGCCGATGCCCTCCAGGATGTCCACGGGCTCGAAACCGGTTATGACCGCGGCCCTGCCCCGCTTGGGGATCTCGGTATAGCCTTCGAAACCGAGGATGGTGCTCACATGTCCGGGGCAGATGAAGCCGTCGATAGCAAGCTCCGGATCATCCAAAAGGACCTTGATGGCAGGAGGTATGATCTTGTGCACGGAAAGGACCGAGAGATTTTTTATTCTTCTCTTCAGGCTGGTCTTCACCATGGATGCTACGGTGGGAGACGTGGTCTCAAACCCGATGCCCATGAAGATGACTTCTTTCTTAGAGTTTTCGACAGCGATTTCGATCGCTTCGAGGGTGGAGGCGACTACACGGATGTCCGCGCCCTGGGCCCTGGTCTTCTGCAGGCTGTTGCCTCCTGAGCCCGGCACGCGAAGCATGTCGCCGAACGTGGTGAATATGACATTCCTTTTCAATGCGAGCGCGAGTGCTGTGTCCACATCCCTGCCCGCCGTCACGCACACCGGGCAGCCCGGACCCGAGATGAGCCTTATGTTTTCCGGAAGGAGATCCCTGATCCCGTAGTGGCCGATGGCATAAGTATGGCTGCCGCACACCTCCATGAGGGTTACTTTCTTTCCGATCTCTGAAGACTTTTTCTCTATCTTTTCCTTCAGGCGCGTGGCGATCTCTTTGTCGCGGTATTCATCTATATATTTCATGCTTCCAGGAGCTCCTTGAGCAGAGCGAGCTTCTCCTGTGCCAGGGCCTCATCCACCTTGTGGAGGGCGAAGCCCGCATGGCACAGCACAAAGTCGCCCAGGCCCACCTGCTCATCAACAATATCCAGGCATACCTCTCTCTTCGTACCGCCGATATCGATGACGGCATAATTGTTTTCATCTATGGATATGATCTTGCCGGGGAAACCGATGCACATATATCCTCCTAGTCTACCTCCATCTCCACGATCCTTAATTCCTCTGTCCCTGACTTCAGGACCACGTCTTCAGTCTTACAAAACGGGCATAGTGAAGGAAATTCTTCTACTGCAGAGTCGCTGCCGCAGTCAAGGCATGTCACGACAATGGGCATAATGTCGTACTCGAGCCTCGCCCCTTCGGCCAGGGTATCCTTGGAAAGCACCTCGAAGGCGAACTCGAGGGCCTTGGGCTCGATGCAGCTCAGCATGCCGAAGGAGAGCCTCATGCTGTTCACCTTGGTGAAGCCATGGACACGGGCATACTCAGAGATGATATCCATGATGGAGGCAGTCAGCGACATCTCGTGCATCAGATCACCTTGCTCTCGTGGATACCGAGCTTCTCAAGCTCCGCAAGCAGGAGTCCTTCCATTGCCGGAAAGGCGGCGGTCATCTTCGGCGTCATCTCAAGCTCCATGGTGCCGTAGCTCTCGGGCACGATGCACAGGAAGACGACATCGGGCAGCTCACTCATGAGGTCCGCCATGGCCAGGACATCCGGGAACTCAACCTCGTGCGCCGTTGTGGGATCGGGCATCCTGAGCCTCATCTCCTCCTGGGTGAAGCGGTAGACAGCGCCCGGCTCTTCGTCGATCTTGATGACATCGACTGCGATCAGGATGCTGGAGCTCGTGACGATGTCCAGAAGGCGGTACCCCAAGGTTCCGCAGTCGAGCATCCGCACGGCATCGCCGAAGTCGTGCCTGTCTGCAAACCACTTGATGAAGTGGACCCCGAACCCCTCATCCTTCAGCAGGATGTTGCCGAGCCCCATAACTGTTATCTCTTTGTTCTTATTCATAGTATCACTTCAGAGCGCATAAAGGGGGAAAGGTCTGAAAACCTTTCCCCCCTCTCATAATCATACATCCGGGGTGCTCTCACCCCATTACCGTTTATTCGTGAGCCTTCCGGAAAACCCTCCCACTCACCATGGACGAGATAGTTCCTTCCTTGAACACGATGTCATACCAGAACGCCATGTAGATGTGCACCACCACGAACAGTATGATAAGCCAGGTGAAGATGTGGTGGATAAGCCTTACCATCGCAAGCCCGCCGAGCAGCTTCTGGATGGGATGGAGAACGGTATAGAAAAACCCGATCACCCCGCCGCTGTAGTCGACCCCGGTAAGGATCAGACCGGTTACCACAAGCACCAGGAGCAGCACCAGAAGCCCGCCATAGGCGATCGACTGGAGCGGACCGTAGAGGTAATTGTGTTCGGGCCTCTTCTCGGAGACGAGCAGGTAGAACTTGATCTGGGTCCAGAAGTTCTTGAAGTCCGTCCATGCGAAAAAGTCCTTCCAGTCGGCATGGAAGCGGGAGAAGAACATCAGGTATATCCTCCAGATGAACACGAAGGTGAGGATGATGCCGCACATCAGGTGCAGATACCGGGCATATCCCATGAAGAACTTGTCAATGGTCTCGCCGGCTATTACCGTGAAGGGATGTGCAATATAGAAGCCTGTGAAGATCAGGCCGAATATGCTGATGACCATCAGCCAGTGGTTCACCCGGATAGCCAGGCTCCACTCTTTCTTTGCAATTAAAGTGTCCACTAGGTCCCTCCTTTTGTTACAGAACCCGGAACTGTTTGATCTCGTCCGTGTCGGGCCTGATGATATGGACCGCGCATGCCATGCATGGGTCAAAGGAATGGATGGTCCTCAAGATTTCGAGGGGCTGATCCGGATTGGCAAGCTTGGTGCCGATAAGGGATTCCTCGTAGGGACCGCGTTTCCCGTCCTTGTTGCGCGGGGCGCTGTTCCAGGTGGAGGGGACAATGGCCTGGTAGTTGGAGATCACATGGTCCTCTATGACGACCCAGTGGCCCAGACCGCCGCGCGGCGGTTCGGTGAGGCCGCGGCCTTTGCCCGATTTGGGAACGCTGCAGCGGGTCCAGGTATTGGTGTCTCCCGCCTTGATATTGGCAACGAGCTCGTTGACCCAGGTCTCGGTGTAGTCGGCCACAAGCTTGGTCTCCAGCAGCCTGGCTGCCGTCCTCCCGAGTGTTGAGAAGAGTACTGTGGCCGGCAGGCCGGTGGCCTTAAGGGTATTGTCGACGAGGGGTTTGATCCTCTCGTCACCCTGGGCGTAGCCCACAACCATACGGGCGAGCGGCCCGACCTCGAAGGGCTGGCCGTCGTAGTTCGGCGCCTTGCCCCAGGTATACTTCTCATTGCCCTTGACGTTTCCGTTGTTGTCGAGGCCGGTGTAATCGGGATCGGTCATTCCGACATAGGGATGAAGCGGCTTCTCGCCCTTGTACCATGCATGGGTGACGTCTTCGGCGATCTTGGTCTCGTCGAGTGCCTTGGGATTCTTGATGTCGCCGCCGATGACCAAGCCCCGGGGAAGAAGGGTCTTGGTGTATTCGTTGTCCAGCGGGAACCCGCCGTAGCAGAGGTAATTCTTCACACCTGCACCCACGCCTGCAAGACCCTCGTCCTTATAGGCCCCGGCGGCCAGGAGGACATCGGGCAAATATGCGGTGTCGATGAAGTTCTTGAACTTCTTGTACATGAAGAGGTACTCGCCGATCCTGCTCGCATCGAGGATATCCATGACGGATGTGACGCCGCCCGCGACCAAGGTCTGCGGGTGGGGGTTCTTGCCGCCGAAGATGGCCATCATCTGTGCTCCTATCTTGGAGAGCTGCAGGGCATCGAGGTAGTGAGACGTAATGATGAGATTGGCCTCGGGCGATAGCTTGTAAGACTTGTTGCCCCAGTATGCATTCGCAAAGGGTCCGAGCCTTCCGGACTCGACGAACTTCTTCAGCCTGTTCTGGACCGCCTTGTAGTGCGCCGAAGAGCAGTTGTACGGGTTATCGCTGTACTGCTTGGCCAGCGCCTCAGCTTTGTCCGGGTCGGCGGCGATGGCCTTGGTGATATCGACCCAGTCGAGCCCGTGCAGATGATAGAAATGCATGACGTGGTCCGTCATGTACAAGGCCGCATGGATCAGGTTCCTCACGAGCCTGGCATTGGTCGGCGGCTTCACGCCCATGGCGTCTTCCACCGCCATGATGCTCGCCTCGTAGTGGACGTACGTGCATACACCGCAGAACCGCTGGACCATCAGGGGTGCATCGCGGGGGTCCCTGCCCTTCAAGATCGTCTCGATGCCTCTCCAGAGGGTGATGCTGCTCCAGGCGTCCTTGACCGTGTTATTGTTGTCGAGTTCGACTTCTATTCGTAAATGTCCTTCGATCCTGGTGATCGGGTCAACTATCATTCTCATAATATTTCCTCCCGTCAACTATCCGACTATTCGTGCGATCCCTGATCGGGCTCGGACTTCTTGGGTTGGCCGTGGCTCTTGGCACCGGTGAGCCCTGCATGGGCGGCAACCCCGACGATGGTGGCGGCGGTCAGCGCCGTGCCGAGTGAATCTATCCTGGCGGTTACGCCCCAACCGCCGACAAATTTGTCGCTGATGGGCTTTTCCAGCGGCGCCATGGTGTCCCAGAATGCCGGCTCGGTGCAGCCCATGCACCCGTGGCCCGCCATAATGGGCCAGGATGTACCGTCGTTGAACCTGACCTTCGCGCAGTTCCCGTAGGTGTAAGGGCCTTTGCATCCCATCTTGTAGAGGCACCAGCCCTTCTTGGCTCCCTCATCGCCCCACTCTTCCACGTATTCGCCTGCATCGTAGTGCGGCCTGCGCTCGCAGTAGTCATGGATGCGCTTGCCGTAAGCCCAGAGCGGCCTCCCGAGATTGTCGAGGGCCGGCAGCCCGCCGAACATCAGGAAGTGCAGCACAGTGCCCACGAAGTTCTGCGGGCTCGGCGGGCACCCTGCAATGTTGACCACCGGTATCCCCAGCGCATCGCCGATGCCCTTTGCGTCGGTCGGGTTGGGCCTCGCAGCCTGGATATTCCCGTAGCATGCGCATGCACCGATGCAGATCGTTGCAGCGGCCTTGCCGGTGACCTCTTTGCCGATCTCATAGGCGGTCTTGGCCTTGGGACCGAGCCTCAGGTACTGGCCCTGTATGCCCATGGGTATGGCGCCTTCGATGACGCACACATACTTGCCGGCGAAGTCCTTCATGCACTTTTCCAGGCACTCTTCAGCCTGCTTGCCTGCTGCTGCCATCAGCGTCTCGTGGTATTCAAGAGATATGGTATCCAAAAGGATATCATCCACATTCGGATACGATGTCCTCAAGAAGGACTCTGAGCAGCCGGTGCACTCCGCGAAGTGGAGCCACACCACGGGCAGCCTGCTGAAGTTCTCAGCCGCCCGGGCCACCATGGGCTTGAACATCGGCGGCAGCATCAGCGCTGCTGTCATGGCGGAAGTCCACTTCAGGAAGTCTCTCCTCGTTACGCCCCGCTCCTTGAGGACCTCGCCGAAATCCTCACGGGCCTTGGGCAGCTCCTGATCCATGCGGTCCATGTGAGCCTGGCACTGCTCCATCAGCCGGTTATAGTACCCGCTGATTCTGCTGCGGTATTGCGCATCCCGATCTTTACCCATAATACCCCCTACGACAGTTATTATTCTTATCCCTTTAAATGAGACAAACTACCCGCATGACTTTCACATCACTCAGGTATTTACCCCTCTACTCCGATCCTGCTATGCCGATCAATGTATAGCGAATCATGATTCATTAATCAGAAAACATTCTCCCAGTCAATGGTTTTCCTAACCATGCCGGCCGTGTTTCACAAAAGATTTTCATTGCGTAGCACGCCCTGCTCCATCATGTGTTATTGATGCCACACCGATGATTTTTGTGCTATTGCTAAGCTTCTCACCCCTCCCTTTACACCGCACGCGCTCGGTGCTAGAATCACTGTTTGTGGCAAAGAAGAACGTCACGCGCGTGAGCGCCATCTGGGGTTTCGAGGCCAGGACCAAGCTGGAGGTGCCGCTGTTCACGGCAGGCATCTCGGCCGGCTTTCCCTCGCCTGCGGACGACTTCATCGATAAGACGCTCGACCTGAACGAGTTTCTCATCACGCACCCGACCGCCACCTTCTTCGTGCGGGTGGAGGGGACCTCCATGATCGAGGCGGGTATCCATCCCGGCGACATCCTCATCGTGGACAAGGCCATCGAGCCCAGGCCCGGCAGCATCGTCATCGCGGTCCTCGACGGCGAGTTCACGGTGAAGAGATACCACTGCGCAGACGGCAAATGCTTTCTGCTGGCCGCCAACCCGAGCTTCAAGCCCATCGAGATCAAAGAAGGCATGCGCGTGGAGGTGTGGGGCGTGGTCACGTACGTGATCCACAAGGTGTGAGGGCCATGCTATGCAAACAGTACAAAAAGGAGGCATTCCTAGAGAATCACCCCCTCACCCTGACCCAAATTTCTGCAGGACAGCAGAAATGGATATACTTCACGTTCGCCCGAAGGGCGAGGGGTATAGAGATCCCCTCTCCCCGTGTGAACGGGGAGAGGGCCAGGGTGAGGGGGATATTGAGTCCCCTCGCCCCCGTCTCGGGGGAGAGGGCCAGGGTGAGGGGTAATTTTATAAAGGCATTCTGAATGAGTGAGAACAATCATCCCATCGAATCCGACCGCCGCCTGGTCACGGTGATGTTCGCCGACATCTCGGGCTTCACCGCCATGAGTGAAAAGATGGACCCGGAAGAAGTCACCGAGGTCATGAAAG
>DATKLV010000250.1:0-4510 GCA_035542255.1 Desulfomonilia bacterium
TGGAACGGAAAGAGATACGCTTCTAAGTAGATGGCGCTGATTGAAGATTTGCTTTTAGTCATCTGTTAGGTTATGCTGGATACATGACCAGGGAGGAGTTTGAAATTTCACTCAAAGAGTTCGAGTCGCTGATCAAGAAAAAGCTCCCCTCCATGATCAACAGCTATCTTATAAACCGAGGCAACCGTGAGTACGAGGCTTCCTATAACCATTTCATCGGCACATTGGACAGGCAGAGAAAAAATTTGCTCAAGGATCTGACCAAGGTGGCTAAGCTCGAACAGAAGACCCGATATTTCAATGCTGTTTATAATATGGATTCTCAGCTCAGGAGTATGGGCAACAGAGACAGCCTCAAACAACAGGGGAAGCTCAGGAAGCATTGTGTCCATGTTCCCCTGGTCTACGATCTTGGCACAGGACCTGAACAGGGCGATCTCTTGAATGCCGATGATGCCGGGTTATTGCTGGAGACTGCGGAAAAGGTATCCATAGATCATGAGGTGAGGATAGACCTTGCCGGGAAAAAGGCGAGAGGCAAAGCCATGTGGTCTATTCCTGATGAGACGGGCCACATGGAGACTGGTGTCAAACTCTTAAACCCAACAGATGATTTCATGGAAGAGGTAAAGAAGATTCTCAAGAAGCAGACTAAAAAGTCAAAGGATCCTCATGATTGACACTCATTGGTTGCCATAGTATTCCTCCAGGGTATGAGGTTTGCTATCATCACACTTGGATGCAAGGTCAACCAATATGAAAGTCAGAGGATTCGAGAAGGGCTTCTTGCAGCAGGGCACACCGAACAGGCATTTACCCAACCAGGGGCAGACTGTTACATCGTCAATACATGCACCATCACCCATAAATCCGATGCAGAGGGCAGGAGGATTATCCGCAGGGCTCTCAGGCATAGAGGCAGGGTGGTCGTTACCGGATGCCAGGTAATTGTCGATCCGAAAGGTATAAGGGATGTCTCAGAGGTTATAGAGATTGCAAGACCCGATCATCTTTCCGAAATGCTCCAAGTGGATCTGCCGAACTTCATCTCAGGATTTCATGACCATTCTCGAGCCTTTGTAAAGGTCCAACAAGGCTGCGACAAATATTGTACGTATTGCATCGTTCCCCTGGCAAAGGGCAGGCCGATCAGCAGACCTTGGCAGGAAGTTGTAACAGAGGTGAAAGCCCTGCATGAAAAGGGGTATCAGGAGATAGTTCTTACGGGGATCAATATCGGCCTCTATGAAGGAGGGCTTTCACGTCTTGTGGAACGGATATTTTCCCATTCAGCACTCCCAAGACTCAGGATCAGCTCTATTGAGCCATGGACCTTGGAAGACTGCCTGGTCTCCATGATCACCAGCGAGCCCAGACTCTGCAAGCACCTTCATCTGCCGCTGCAACATGGAAATGATATGATCCTACGCGCCATGGGCAGGCCTTATTCTGCGGAGTACGTCGGGTCACTCATTGGCCGCATTAAGGACACCTCTCCTGAGGTCGCCATTGGTTTGGACATCATCGCGGGATTCCCTGGCGAGAATGAGAAGATCTTTGAAGAATCATATGGTTTCCTGGAGGATTTGGACGTCACCTACCTCCATGTATTCCCCTTTTCTCCAAGAGAAGGGACTTCAGCCGCGCTTCTCCCCGGCCGCCCTGATGAAACGGACGTGAAGAGGAGGGCTGCTTTTTTGCGTCAACTATCCCAGGAGAAGAGGCTCTCTTTTGCCTTATCACGACAGGGCAGCATCGAGGGCGTGCTCGTCATGCAGAGTTGCGCCGGCCGATTCAGCGGCGTGACTTCCAATTATCTCAAAGTTCAGGCACCAGGCGATGCGGCAGTAGGAAGCATAGTGGACGCAAGACTTACGGGAATGGAAGGTCAGACCATACGCGGAGAGGTCCTTGGATAACGCTGCCCTGGCTGATGCTCTTCTCGAAATGGCTCAGGTTCTCGAATTTCTCGATGAAAACCCCTTCAAGGCAAAGGCGTATGAGCGGGCCGCCAAGTCCATATATGAGCTTGCTACTCCCGTTGAAGAACTTCTGGATACCGGCGAGATCAACCAAGTAAAGGGTATCGGCCTGACCATAGCCGCGACCTTGAGGACCTGGGTGAAGGATCAAGACTTCTCCCTTCTGACCGATCTTCAGGCACAGCTTCCTAAAGGTTTCACAGAATTGATGAAGGTGCCGGGGCTTGGCATGAAGAGGTTGAAGACCCTCCATAACATCCTTGGTGTATCGACCATTGAAGATCTTCTCGAAGCCGTTGAGACAGGCAGGCTTGAACAGATAAAGGGTTTCTCGGACAAGAACATAGAAAAGCTCAAAGACTCGGTGAAGGCTCTTCTGGATTATCGTGGGTGGTACCTGATCGATGCAGCTCGGGGCTGGGCGGATGCCATAGCATCACTCCTGAAGGATAGCGGATTAAAGGTTTATATCACTGGTGTTTGCAGGAGATACATGGAGACGGTCTCTCTCGTTGATCTCCTCTGTGAAGAAAAGAGTTCTCTCCATGAGAAGATAACCAGCTGTCTCGGCAGTATTCCTGATATGAAGTCAGAATTTCAGGATACGATGCTTGTGTCTACGTGCCCGGGCAGGCCCACAGTAAGGATTCAGACAGTATCCTCGGAGCTTGTCGTACCTGCATTGTTTTATACCACGGGATCTTCCACCCATGTCGATCGGATGAATGCAGCCGGGCATGCCCGGTCCATAAAGGTAACACGTCAAGGAGTTTTCAAGGAGGGGAATCTTGTATCCGTCAGAGACGAAGAAGAGCTCTATGGCCTCTTCGGATTGCAGTACCTGCCACCCGAGGCGAGAGAAGGCCGGCAACTCGAGATGGATCTGGCCCTGAGCGGAAACAGAACCGAGCTCATTTCTGCAGAAGACTTGAGAGGAGTTCTTCATATCCATACGAACTATAGCGATGGAAGAGCAACCCTTAAGGACATGGTGCGGGGAGCTCATGAACGAGGTTATTCGTGGATCGGGATCTCGGACCATAGCAGGAGCGCCTACTATGCAGGCGGCATGAGCATCAAGACCCTGAAAAAGCAGTTTGATGAGATCGACGAGCTGAACAAGGGCTTTAAGGGCATCACGATCTTCAAGGGGATTGAAACCGACATACTCCCCGATGGATCCCTTGATTATCCACAGGAAATACTCAGGCAATTTGATTTCATCATTGCCAGTGTCCACTCCCATATGGGCATGGATAAGGTTTCCATGACAGAACGGATCATAAAGGCCGTCCGGAATCCCTTCACCACAATCCTTGGCCACCCCACAGGCAGGCTGCTCCTTGCCCGCGGGCCCTATGAGGTAGACATGGAAGCGGTCCTTGCCGAGGCTGCAATGATAGGGGTCATGGTGGAGATCAATGCCCACCCCATGAGACTTGACCTTGACTGGCGGCTGATCCCCGGCTTTGTTGCACATGGCGGACGTGTTGTTATAGCACCGGATGCCCATGTTGTTGGCGGCCTTGATGATATGCGCTATGGTCTGGCAATAGCCAGGAAAGGACTGCTCACGAAAAGGGCATGTGTTAACGCATTGGATACCCAAGATGCGAGGGAGGCATTTGCATCCAGATGGTCATAGAATGCATTAATGTCTCGTATCGTTATGAAGTTTCAGGAGATGAGTGGGCCCTTGCCGACCTGGACATGAAGATCGAACAGGGAGAAAATGTTGTTGTTACAGGGCCTGCAGGGTCGGGAAAAACCACCTTCCTGCAGTTACTCGATGCCCTTATGCTTCCCACCAAGGGTGATATCCTCTACGATGGAGATAGTGTTCGTACACTTGCCCGAAAGAAAAGGCTCCCCTCGATACGAAGACGTATGGGTGTACTCTTTCAGTTTCCCGAAGATCAGTTCTTCCAGGAGACTGCCTACGACGAGCTTGTCTTTGCCATGAGAAACTTCCTTGGGCCCGAAGAGGATATAATCGAACAGAGGGCGTATTCCATCACCCAGGGTTTTGGTCTTGAACTTGACAGGCTCAGGACGACCTCGCCGTTTTCTTTGAGCTCAGGCGAGAAGCGGAAACTCGCTCTTGCTTCAGCTCTCATGATAAACCCTGAGATACTGATGCTGGATGAGCCTACGGCAGGGCTTGACAGCTCGGGCAGACGAGAACTCATCCGGATGATATCTTCCCTCGCAGATACCACGGTCATTATCGTTACTCACAACCAGGAAGATTTTCTCGGTCTCATGGGTCGCTTCATCGGGATTACAGAGAGCAGGAAGGTCCTGGATGTAAAAAGGGGGGATTTGATCGATCATATCGAGGCAATGGAAAGCTCACACATCAATGCCCCCTTGGTACTCCTGGTTCAACATTGGCTTAAGCAGGCCGGGATGTCCTTGGATCAAATTTATTATAATATGGATGAACTGATCGGGTCGTTGAACAAAAAAGGTTCCCCAATAAAGGGTTAAAACTGCTGTTCACCCCAGTAACCCTTTTGAGTATTGAC
>DATKLV010000251.1:0-16352 GCA_035542255.1 Desulfomonilia bacterium
GCCTCTGGAAGTAAAGATCCCCCGCTCACTTACCAGAGACAGAACCATAAGGGTCAACGGCAGGAGCACTGCTGCGGAAGAATAAGCAACTCGCCAGTAGATATCGCCCGGATGCTGTCCGGCACCGAAGTGCATGAGGCACCAGTGGGCCAGCGCGATACCTATTGTGCCGAATACCAATGCGGACCGGTTGAATCTCCATCCGAACGCCATGGAGATCAGATAAGTGACATAAGGATACACCTGAAGGATGATACTGAGATTTTCCTGAATACCATGGATGTGCACAAGGGTCAGGGATGCAAGAAGGAGTATGCCCCCGGGCAGGAAAAATGACAGAGCAGGGTTCATGCAGTTACGCCTCTTCACAAGGGAATTGATCAAAAAGTATTTTTCATGATCATCCGAGTTATGTTACGGCGTTCGCACATAAGAACTTGAATGGATCGCACACTAACTACACCTCGTTGTCATCCCGTGAGATTTTCGGTACACTGTGCCGATGGATGTGATCTTCTATGAGGTCTTTGAGGAGGAGGAAGAAGCGCTGCGGCGATACCTCCCTGAGGGCATGGATGCCGGGTTCATGAAGGAGACCATCCAGGAGTCGGGACATGGATCTCCGCCTTCCCCCCTCATCAGCATGAGAACCCAGTCTTCCATACCGCAAGGTTGGGTCCCGGACATTAAGGCTGTTCTGACCAGAAGCACGGGTTTTGACCATGTAGTGTCATACCTGACCGCCTCCGGTGCCCTGATAAAGGCAGGGTACCTCCCGCTGTACTGCAGCAGGGCGGTTGCCGAGCAGGCACTGCTTCTCTGGCTCGGCCTCATGAGAAAGATAACATCACAGATTGCCCACCTGCCCCATTTCAACCGGGACGGCCTCACAGGCATGGAGTGCGCGGGCAGAACCCTTGCCGTGGCAGGGGTCGGCAATATCGGCTCAGAAATATGCCGCATCGGCGAGGCGCTCGGCATGGAGGTCATGGGCGTGGACATTGTAGAACGCCATCCTTCCATCCGCTATGTCTCCATCGAAGAGGCAATAATAAAGGCAGACGTTATCTGCTGCGCCATGAATCTGACCGGGCGGAACAAGGGCTACTTCACCTATGACCTTTTAAAGAGGGCAAAGCCGGGCGCGATCTTCGTGAATGTCGCCCGCGGAGAGCTGGCTCCTGCAGATGATCTCTTGAAGCTGCTGGATGAAAGGCACCTCGGAGGAGTGGGGCTCGATGTCTATGAGAATGAGGCTGACCTTGCAGCGGCCCTTCGATCCGGCGCAGCCATGAACGACCCCGCAATGAGGGCCGTCCTCGACCTCATGAATCGTGAAAATGCCATACTGACACCCCACAACGCCTTCAACACGAGGGAATCGGTGGAGCGCAAGGCATCCATGAGCATCTTTCAGATTGAGAACTTTCTGAAATACGGGGAGTTCATCTGGAAGGTGCCGCTCTGAAGACAACCTGGGTCATGAAGAACAGGATATACTGTTAAAATATAAATCTTGATCCTAGAGAGGAGTGCTATCATGAAAGTCCTCGCACTCAACGGAAGTCTAAGAGGGAACAGGGGAGTCACATTTAAGATTCTCCAGAGCATTGGTGCGGGTGTGGAAAAGGCAGGCGGAATCTGGAACGTGATAAATCTTTCAGAGCTTAATATTGAAAGTTGCCGGGCATGCAATCATTGCCAGAGAACCAAAACATATAAATGCATCTTCGATGGTAGAGACACTGCTGAAGAAGTCTTCAGCAGGATGATGGATGCTGATGTACTGATTTATGCGACTCCCGTCTATTTGTTCGGTATATCAAGCCTTCTCAAACGCCTTCTTGAACGAATTCACTCTCAGGCACCTGTTGAAGAGATACTCTTGACAAAGTCAGGATTATTCTTTCATGCCACCAATCGATTGCTGTCAGGAAAACCGTTCACCTCACTTGTAGTATGCGACAATGTAGAGAACCTCACAGTTCGTAATACGAAGGAGTACTTCCGTATTTTCGGACGATTCATGGACGCCCCGCATGTGGCACATCTGGAACGTCGAAGTGCGGCTGCATGGATGTCTGCTCTGGAAGGAACAGACAAACAGGCGAAAGAACGTGCAGAGAGTATTCTAGCTGCCTATGTTCTTGCTGGAAAGGAATTGGTAGCGAAAGGATACATCTCACAAGGAACAAAGAAAAAGGCAGAAAGACCTTTTATAGAAATTCCATTTCCGGTACGTATGGCTCGACACCTTCCTGCATTTCGGCCATTTATCGGGAAGGAAGTTCGCAAACGATCACATAACATAAGCAACATGATCGGTGTAAAGTTGCAGGAGTGAAGTCGCGTATGCGAGATCTTAACCGCATGTTGACAAAAGAAATTCTGATACTATCTGTAGGGCAGGACAAGTACAGTGTTCTTATAGTTATATGGATTCGTACTTGATCGACCGGGTGTGATGATTACCAAAAGATATATTCAGTTAGGCCAAACACTTGCATATGGCACATTTATCATCAGTTCGACCAACTCAATATTACTAAAATAGAAACAAGATAAGGCCATAGATATTGACATTAGTCTTCTACCTAGTTATTTGGTTTATAAGTTGTTATTTTGACAATTGTTATAACTAAAGCGGAGGAGCATCGCATGGCGAAGGTCCCTGTAAAACCCATCCACCACATGCTCGAAAAAGTTCAGACTGGCATCAGAGGGTTTGATGAGATCACGCAGGGAGGTATCCCGAAGGGCCGCACGACCCTGGTGTGCGGCGGTCCCGGCACCGGCAAGACCATGATGGCACTCGAATTTCTTGTCCGTGGAGCAAAGGAGTTCAAAGAACCGGGAGTATTCTTCTCTTTCGAAGAATCCGTAAAAGAGCTGAGAGAGAACGCAGCTTCCCTTGATTTTGATGTGGATGAGCTGTGCAAGTCCAAGCTTCTGCTCATAGACTATATCAAGGTGGAACGCGACGAGATCGAAGAGACCGGGGAGTACGACCTTGAAGGTATGTTCATCCGCCTGGATCATGCCATTAATACGATCGGTGCGAAAAGGGTGGTCCTGGACACCATCGAGTCGCTCTTTGCCGGATTGCCCAATGCCGCCATTGTACGCGCCGAGCTGCGCAGGCTTTTTAGATGGCTGAAGGACAAGGGGATGACGACCATCGTCACCGGTGAGCGCGGCAATGAAACTCTGACGCGCGAGGGGCTGGAAGAATATGTCTCCGATTGCGTTATCTCACTGGACCATCGCATCTCAGAACAGGTTTCCACGCGCCGCATGCGCATCGTGAAATACCGGGGTTCCAAGCACGGCACCAACGAGTACCCCTTCATGATCAGTGACCATGGGTTCATGGTGCTGCCCATCACATCCATGGGATTGGATCATAAAGTCAGCACTGAACGCATATCCACAGGTATACCCCGCCTCGATGCCATGCTGGGGGGAAAAGGCTACTACCGGGGCAGCTTCATCCTCCTGTCCGGAACTGCCGGCACTGGGAAAACGAGTGTTGGAGCCAAGTTTGCAGAGTCGGCGGGCAGCCGCGGAGAGCGGTCCCTTTATTATTCCTTCGAGGAGTCACAGAGCCAGATCATCCGGAACATGGCCTCTATCGGGATCAACCTCAAGCGGTGGCTGGATAAAGGGCTCCTGCACATCCATTCCCAAAGATCCACCCTGTACGGTCTTGAACACCATCTCATGCACATGCAGCACCTTATCCATGAAATGAACCCATCCATCGTGATCGTTGATCCCATCTCCAATTTTTACGAGGTAGGAACCCCCAAGGATGTGAAGCTCATGCTTTCGCGTCTGAACGACATGCTGAAAAGCAAAGGCATCACAGCATTGCTCACCTGTCTCACCTCCCCCAGCAACAGCAGCCTCGAATCTACGACCATAGAAATCTCCTCTTTGTCCGATACGTGGTTGCTCCTCAGGGACATCGAACTCGACGGCGAGCGGAACCGTGCGATGTATATCCTTAAGTCGCGGGGCATGGCGCACTCCAACCAGATCAGGGAGTTCGTGCTGACCTCCCGCGGGATTGATCTCCTTGATGTCTATGTGGGGCCCGAGGGTGTCCTGACAGGCTCATCGCGGATCAACAGAGAAGCATCCGAAGCGGAATTCCAGTCTTCGCTCAAGAAGAAGATCGAATACCTCAGGATGAACCTGGAGAAGAGGCGCGGGATACTGGATGCCGAGATAGCGAAGATACGTTCCGAATTCGAGATAGAAAAACAAAAGATCACCGACCTGATTCACGAAGAGGAAATGAAGTTAAAGGCCCTGGCCTCGACGAGGAGGGCAATGGCATCCAGCCGGAAAGCGGATGGTCCCAAAAAGGCGAGATAGCTGTTCAAACTCCATGAAGAGTAAATGAGCCGCAGGCTGTATCCTGGTGTCTTTGTTGCTGTCTTCAATAGGGGGTGGAATGAAAAAACAGAAACCGGGGAAGTCTTGGGAGTTGAGGCTGTACGTTGCCGGCCAGACACCGAAGTCCATACTGGCCTTTGCAAACCTGAAAAAAATCTGCGAGGAACACCTGGCAGGGGAATATACCATCGAGGTTATCGATCTTCTGGAGAACCCGCAACTCGCGGCAGGAGACCAGATCCTTGCCATTCCGACCCTTGTACGCAAACTGCCGCAGCCCATTAAAAAGATCATCGGCGATCTCTCCAATACGGAACGTGTCCTGGTGGGGCTTGATTTACGGCCATCTGATGTTAATGAATCTGCAGTGGGCTCATAAAAGGACAGGACCCTTATGGTGAAAAAGAAGGATAGAGATACAGAAAATACTTTTGAAAAGGCATTGCAGAACGCCCGTGACAAGCATTATCTCCTACGATTATACATCACGGGCACCTCACCCAGATCCATGCGAGCGATAGGGAATATCAAGAAGATCTGCGAAGAAAACCTCAAGGGGAGGTATGAGCTGGAGATCATCGATGTCTATCAGCAGCCCGATGTTGCAACGGATAAAATGATCGTCGCCCTGCCCACACTCGTGAAAGAACTTCCTCAACCGCTGAGAAGGCTGATCGGTGATCTCTCGAATAAGAAACAGGTCCTGGCAGGGCTTGATATAATACGGAAAGTCAGAAATCCCAAGCTCCAATCAGAAGAGAAGTAGAAAAAAGGGTATGAAATACACAAGTGGAATTCTCAGTTGAGGTATCCATTCTGTGAGAAAAAAGACATATGAAGAGCTAGAGATCCAGAACAGAGAGCTCCATGCACGCCTTCGGGAGGCCGAAGAGGGCCTGCAGGCTATTCATAACGGTGAAGTCGATGCCCTCGTCATCAACGGACCCCAGGGCAGGCAAGTATATACCCTGAAGGATGCGGATCGTAACTACCGTATCGTCATCGAAGAAATGAGTGAGGGCGTAGTCACGATAAATGACAGCGGTACCATCCTCTACAGCAACAAACAGTTCCCCCGGATGCTCCGTGTGCCTTTGGAAAAACTGATAGGATCAACCATCTATGATTATCTCGATGCCGTCAATCATGAGACAATGGCGCAACTCCTGTCCAGAAGCGGGGAAAAGGCCGGAAAAGAGGAAATCGTCTTTAAAAGGCAGGACAACGAGGATCTCTGGACCACATTTTCTCTCTCCCCTTTTCAGGTGGAACAATCATCTTTTTTCTGCGGGGTGATAACGGACCACACCGAACAGAAGATGGCGGAAAAGGAGAAGAAGAGCCTCGAGAATCAGCTCATACTGGCCCATAAGATGGAGGCACTAGGCAGGTTTGCCGGGGGCATAGCCCATGACCTGAACAATATCCTTTATCCCATCATCATCGATACCGAGGCGCTCCTTGCGGAAACGTCATCTGATACATTGATGTATCAGACCTTGACACAAATACTCAAGGCTGCGAATCGACAGAAACACCTGATCAGGGAGATCCTCTCATTTTCCAGGAGGAGCGAGCAGCGGCTCATCCCCATGGAGGTCACTCCTATCGTGATGGAGACGCTCGATCTCCTGCGGTCCTCTCTCCCTCGCACCATCAATATAGTGCCGTATATCGAAACCTCTTCGGACATAGTCCTCGGCAATCCGACCCAGATTCAACAGATAGTCATGAACCTTTTTAAGAATGCCGCGGATTCAATAGGTTCACGGAGCGGCACCATAGAAATAAGACTTGAAAACATAAACCTCGATGCGAGCCCTTCCCATCCCGAGTTAAAGACCGGTAAATACCTCAGGCTCACCGTGGAAGACACAGGACAGGGAATGACGCCTGAAGTGATGGATAAGATCTTCGAGCCGTTCTTTACCACGAAGGAGGCGAGCAAAGGCAGCGGCATGGGACTTGCCGTCGTTCATGGTATTTTGAAGCAGCATGGAGGAGCCATCACGGTGGAAAGTGAGCCTGGGAAAGGCTCGCGGTTTATGGTGCACCTTTACTTGACGGATGAGAAGCCCCAGAGGGAAATACCATCACCCAAGATGGCTGTCGAGGCTCAAGATAAAAGGAAGGTCCTCCTAATAGATGATGAGGAGCTCATCCTCATGAGTATCCAAAATGCATTGAGGCGGATAGGCTATGATGTGGTTGCAGTGAATGACGGTCTGCAAGCGATCAAGCTGTTTACAAAAACCCCGGATAAATTCGATATCATTATTACCGACCTGACCATGCCGCACTTGACGGGAATCGAGCTTGCCAACAAACTTATGGATATTCGGCCTGATATACCGGTCATACTGTGTACCGGGTTCAACGATGCCATCAATGAAGAAGAAGCGAAAGCTCATGGTATTAAGGGGTTACTCCTGAAGCCGGCCAGTACCAGTGAGCTGAATCAAGTCATCAGTAAGGTGCTCGATTCGGGATCATAACTCAGGATTCACTCAAAGCAGCATGAAAGTGCTCATGGGCATCCATTTCTCCTTCCACGCATCTGATGTAACTTGTTTGGCCAAAGCAGGAGGTATCTTCTTTGAAAAAACAGCCCTTTCCTCCGGGGGAAGGTTGTAAATAAGGAATGGTAGCACCAAATTATCCGGCCCTGCGTGCTCATGGATATACTCATTAAAGATTCTGCTTATTAAAGATTCTGCTTAACATTTTCTGTTCTCCATACCCGATAGTCGTATCTATCTTTTCAATGGTAAATTACCAACTTCGTTCGTTTTATGGCAGACAACCAATACTAAAATCTATATCAAGTCTTGAACCTTTTTTCTTAGTGCAAACATTTCAGAAGACTTCACCTTATAGGCATCTGTTTCTTTTTTCAAAACGTCTCTTCTAAAGATGCTATGGGCTGGGAAAATAATCACGGGTAATTTAAACTTTTGCTTTAATACATGGCCAAGAGGTTCACTCCCACTTTTTTCATGTACATTAAGGTCAAGGATTACAACGTCTGGTTTTTTAGAATGATTTGCTAATAGGGAGATCGCTTCTTTCTTATCAGACACAATCAATACTTCATATCCACCCTCTTCAAACTCTTCTGTAAGAAGCAGTTGGACGTGTATATCATCGGTCACTAATAGTATTTTTTTCATTAGATAAAGATATTTTTTGAGGGAATTCGATTCACAATCTTAGAGACCTTGCCACATTGATTAATGGGGCACTTCTAAGGCATGAATTGGATCAGAGATAAATTATATGCTTTTCCGGATATAAATTAAAAGTGGTGAGTATGGCACCCATATGACAACAAACTGTTGATTCCTTCGATTAAATCGGTGGTTTTGAACATTCCCCAAAACCGATGATCTCCTTATGAGAGTTATACTTTCTGTGACCAAACTCAGAGTATAACGATTGGCACGACATATTTACTTCTTGTTCCCAAGGTCCACCTTGGGAACAGAAATGAAGAGAAGCTCCAGCTTCTGTAAATGGGAAGCAAGAGCTTCCCAGATACATTCGTTCCCAAGCCGGAGCTTGGGAACGAGGAGAAAGAGAGCGCTCGATTTGGAGATTAAGTAATTCCGTTTCTCAATCAAGATGATATCGAGGAGGCAAGGAGGGGGGCGATGCAGGTGTACATGAATAGTACATCGAGGAGCAACCCTAGCCGACAAATTTTTGCAGGAAAGCAAAAATTGACGCACTTTACGTGCGCCTGAAAGGCGAAGGGCATGGATGCCCTGAGTCAAAGAGAGCGCAAGATTGAGGAACGGAATTACCCCATGTAGCCCTTTGTTATGTAGTAGTTCACTTTGTCGTAGAGGAAGATGATCCTGTTGTTGAGCTCGAGGGTGCTGTATATCTCAAGGGGAGAGCTGAGGATCCTCTGCCTGATTACATGAATCCAGATATTTTTCCTGCTCAGGGCAAGCGCATTGAGGATGTCGGGCAGCGGGATATCGAGCAGGCGCATCTTTGTCCCGGCATCGATGAATCGCCCTGAATCAAAGGGTTTCTTTTTATACTCCAGGCCTTCCTTGATGCCATTAAGCACGACTTTATTGATGCTGCGAAGTATTTTCATATGGCTGGTTAGTGACGGGATGGATGCCTTTACTTCTTTTGCCCAGCACTTCGAGATCTCATCCCTGTCCTTCTCTATGACCTTGATGAGGATGTTCGAGAGCAGTTCGGCCTGGGAGCTTGTTCCCGCTTGAACCGATTGATCCATTCCGGAGTCAGGAAAGAGCTGCCTGAAAGAGTCCATCATGGCCCATGTATCCCGGTACAGGTCCATAAATATTCGCACGGCCTTTTCATTGGAGGACCATGCAAGGGGGGGCAGGTCGAAGATAGGAAAGTACCTTGCATCCACGGCATCATCTCCGGGCCTCAGGATGCAACTCGTAGATCTGACCTCATATGTCACAATGGCCAGGCTGCCATAAAAGTCGTTGTCGATCGTATCCACATCGATGAGCCGCACGATCTCACCTGTGACGCCTGCCTCCTCCTCGAGCTCCCTCAGTGCCGCGTCCTTAACCTCTTCGTCCGACTCTGCAAACCCTATGGGCAGACACCACATGCCCTTGTACGGTTCCTTCTTGCGCTGGACAAGGAGCACTTCTCTGCTGTCATTCACGACAATGGCGCACGCCACCGGCAGGGGGTTCTCATAGAAGATGGTCGTGCAGCTCATGCACAGGTCACGCTCCTTGCCTTCAACCTCACGTCTCACAATCGGCTCTGAACAATATGGACAGTATACCCGTTGTTTCTTCACACCATCCTCCTGTCAATGGGAAGCCTGCACCGGAATATACCGTCGTCCTTGGTGATGAGAACCTTGCCGTTTTCCCGGGCATGCTCATACGATGTCTTGGTAAATGCCGCCATGACATCATCCATTTTTGCCGGCTGATCTTCCAACACCTCTTTGAAGAAGAGCGGCTTCTTTATATTGATATATTCCAGGAAATCATGGAAACGGTTGAACGGGAAAAGCAGGGAGTTCTTATAGACAGCACGATCAATATCCTGAAAGTAAGGGGTGAGCTGGGCAGCCCCATCCTCTAGCGAAAAGGCCTCGAAGAGCTCATGGATCTTCAGGTCATCGGGCGGTTCAATGCCGGCCATCTTCATGCCGGCCGAGACGAACTTGGTGACTTCACGCAGCGCATGCTTGCTGTGGGTCACTGCGATGAATACCCCTTCCCTCCTGAGAATCCTCGCGATTTCAGGGATGAGGTGAGGAAAGAAATACAGAGAGTAGCTGGTGACAATGAGATCAAAACCGTTATCCGGCATGTCTCTGATGATATCGGCGCTTCCCTGGATAAAGGTCCCGGTGCACCCCATGAGGTTAACCATATTCATGAAATTGTCGCGGTTGTTTTTTTCGATCACATCTATGCCGGTGATGTGAGCTCCGGAGTTCAGCCTTCCGGAGAGCCTCTCGGTGAAGAAACCGTACCCGCACCCGAGGTCGAGAACTTCACGTACCTCGGTAAGGTCAAGCCCATCCAATGCTGCGTCGCGGATATCCAATGCATTCAGGGCATATTCCTGAATGATGTCTTTGCACCGCCGGTGCCAGTCCACCTGCTCATAGGTCTTTCTGATGTCTTCATAGGAGAATAATTCCTGCATGCTCTTTCCCCCTCTGTCATGTAGGCAGCTCATCAAAATAAATCAACCATTAAGGCCTTGCCTTATGATCATCGGTGAGGCTACAATATAGTCTTTAATAAGGAGGCGGCCATGGAACAGCAAGACATGTATCGTGAATTGTCCAAAAAGCTCATGATGGAGCAATCCACCGTACTCCCCAAGATCTGGCGGTCGGTGTGCAGCGAGGAAGAGGCCACCCTTATAAACCGGCTCCCTGCCTCCCTTGAACAGCTGGTTAAGATTACAGGCAAATCCCTGCCGGAAATGCAGGATATCATGAATGAGCTCTTCCACCGGGGCGCAGTCTTCGAGTTCATCAAAGACGGCACCACTTTTTACCGCATGCCAAGGCATGTAGTGCAGTTCCACGACTCCTCGATCTTGTGGGCCGAAGCACCTTCCGAGATGTTTACATTCTGGGAGGAGTTCGAGGAGACAGAGTATCCCCAGCTCCTGGAGATAGCGACCTCCTTGAAGCTGCCGTCATTCATGCGTGTGATCCCGGTGAACGAGACCATTGAGACAAGGAACCAGGTCCTCGCGTATGAAGATGCAGCAAGCATACTTAAGAACGCAAAGACCATTGCAGTTACCCTATGCCCTTGCAGGAAGCTCATGAAACGCTGCGACGGCCCCCTGGAAACATGCATCCAGATGGACCGCGGTGCCGAGTATGCACTCAAACGCGGCACGGGCAGAAGGATAGATTATGATGAGGCCCTTGCCATCCTGAAACTCTCCGAGCAGGCAGGGCTAGTACACATGACCGAAAACAACTCCGGACGCACTAACATGCTGTGCAACTGCTGCAGCTGCTGCTGCGAATTGCTCAGATTCGCCAAGAATGAGAAGGCCAGGGGTGTGCTCGCACCGAGCCGTTTCCAGGCTCAGGTTAATGCTGACATGTGTACATCATGCGGCATGTGTGTGGAGATCTGCCCAGTAGATGCCGTTGTACTGAGCACTGAGGATATCGCCGAGGTGAAAGCCGATGCATGCATCGGCTGTGGCCTGTGTGCGACCGCGTGCCCTGTGGAGGCGATCAGTTTGTTCGAGGCGCGGCCTAAAGAATTCATACCCGGCAAGTAAGTGAAGAGCTTTATGTCAGGAAATACTAACGGACTATTTTGATCAAATTATAGGCAAGAGCTTATAAAGATTCAATGAGTGGTGTCCTCTCCGGGGCCAGGCCCCAGCATCTTGATGAATGTGCTCAGCAGATTGTGATCGAACTCGGTGAAGGCATCCTTTTTGATGATCTCGATGGCCTTGAAAGGGCTCATGGCTTTCTTGTAAGGCCTGACGGAAGTCAAGGCATCGAAAATGTCGACAATGGCACAGATCCGGGCGCAAGGGTGGATATCCTTCATGTTGAACGGATACCCCGATCCGTCCGGTCGCTCATGGTGCTGCACGGATATGTAGGCGGCCTCGTCCGTGAGGTGCCCTGTTTCCATGAGAATAGCGTAACCCCATTCGGGGTGCTTCTTCATGATGGACCATTCTTCCTCGTTCAATTTTCCACGCTTCCTGAGAACAGCCAGCGGCACCTTTGATTTCCCGATATCATGGAGGAAATATCCATAGCTCTGGCGTTCGAGGTTGTCCATTTCGACATTAGAGTCATTCTTGAAAAAATGGATGGAAAGGGCGGTGGCGAAGATGCCGACATTGACACTGTGCCTATACGTGCTGAAATCGTGTTCCGTGATGGAAAAGAGGTCATTCAAGATTACCTGGTTTTTCATGATACTCCTGAACATGGGTTGCAGGGTATGCTTTATCTCGTCTATCCGCTCCGAGTTCGGGTTATCAAATACCTTTTTGATCGCATGGGTGGATGACACATAGAATGTCGCCGCTTTTACCTTGGAGGGCACGGTCGGGTCGGTAAGGATCCTGTCCGAGTATGTATGGACATACTCTTCAAAGGCATCTGTCTCTTTACCTCGTATGAATAACTTGCTCAACCCGTAGCGGTTGAGCTCGATCAGGTGATCCCTGGTGAAGAGCCCCCCCTTCTGGAGAAAGGGCATGAGGCGGTCATCTTGCTTAATGAACAGATCTACCACAGACTTCTCGTTGATCTGTATGACATCGATGGGTATGGGCCGGAATACGTCCATTTGTATACAATCGGCGCTACAGCATAAATAGATAAACAGTAAAATAGTCTGTTTGTAAGACTACATACCGCCCAGCCAGTTATTTATGTGCCTGAGTTTCTCGGTCCAGGTCCCGGCAATCCGCTCCTGCATGAAGGCGGAAAAAACACTGTCGAAGAGCTGGAGCCCTGTATCCAGAAGGCTCATGCGCTCGTAGAATACCGCCATGCGCTCCTGGTCCGGGTCGGTGATCTCATCCTGCTCGATCCGGACGACCGGGCAGGAAAATGAGCCCATGGCAAAGATGTCTGCCTTCAATAAAACCTTCCAGGACCGGGGCTCCTTTTCCAGGTAGACAAGGGCTTCGGTAATGTTCTTGCCGTCACGGATGGCCTCCCTGGCCTCGGCGAATTCACGCTGCACGCCGATGATGGAGCTCTTCCTCTTGCCCTGCTCATGCTCGGCCACGAGTACGAACTTGTCGTGAAGATACGCCATGAAGCCATCGCCCTTTTCAAGCGGGCCTGACTGATCGACCTCGAACACCGATCGGCTGTTGCTTGTTCGGTACATGAGCCACAGGAGAAAGTCCCACCCGATCCACCGGTTGCGCTTGATCTGCAGGAGCACATCCTTCGAAGGTGCCTGGTCCGCCTTATCGAGCAGTCTGTGATGATCCTTGTCAAGCACCCGGTATGCCCTGCTCATGGGGTGTATGGGTTCCAGGGACATGCCGACAAAGGTCCGGGAAAAGGTATCCTCGACCATGTCCAATACCCGTTCGCTGATGTTTGCGACCGTGATAATACCTGTATCCGTATTCCAGACCACATCGCAGGTCGCCGGCACAGGGAAAGTTTTGCCGAGCAGCGAGGCATGGAGGTTCTCCCTGATCTCGGCCTTGCGCTTGAACGGCATGCGCGATATGGCGGGACGATCTGCAAGCCATCGGGCACACTCCTTGTCCACAAGGTTTTTCAGTACGGCCGAAGGCACCTTGCGCTGGTCCCTCCTCAGGGTGAACGCATAGTACGGGTCACGCCGGAATACATTGTCGTTGTCGAAATCAGCACTCGTATGATCATCGAGGTTGACCCAACCGGATGCCTCCTCATCCGCTGTCGCATCGATAGGCATGAAACGGTTCTTGGCCAGACATTCCTGCACCCAGGCGGCATTCTTATGCTCTCCGATGACTTTGTACTGGTAGATGCTCACCGTATTCGACATGATCCCCATATGCCCGCTCCTTTCATTCAAAGGACACCCCATATACGAAGGGCCATGAAAGGGCAAGCATGTAAAACTTTGATCAGAAAAATTTCTTCACGAACCAGAACTTGAATCGGTAGGGGGCATAACGCAAAGGGATGTCGAACCGCATGGTGTTCTTTACAAGGCTCTTTACATGACTGAAGGTCTCGAAGCTTGAACGGCCGTGGTATTTACCCATACCGCTGTCACCCACACCGCCGAAGGGCAGATAGTGGGAAGCGAAATGAACCAGTGCATCATTGATGCACACTGCTCCCGACGAGGTCCCGGACAAAACACGATCCTGCTTCACTTTGTCCCTGGTGAAGACATAGAGCGACAGGGGCTTGGGCCGTGCATTCACGAAGTCGATGGCCTCGGAGAGATTTGTATAAGAAATGACAGGCAGGATAGGCCCGAATATCTCCTCGGTCATGATGGGGGATTCCAGGGGGACCTTGTCCATGACGGTGGGTGCAATGAATCTATCGTCGGGCATAACCTGCCCCCCGATGACGATCTCACCCTGGGAAAGGTAAGCGTTGAGACGTTTGAAATGATTGCTGTTGATGATCCTGGCATAGTCCGGGCTCAAGAATGGTTCATGGCCGAAAAAGTGCAGGATCTGTTCCTTCAACCGAGAAAGGAATACATCCTTGATGCTGTTATCCACGAGAAGATAATCGGGGGCTATGCAGGTCTGGCCTGCATTGAAGAATTTAGCCCATACGATCCTCCGGGCAGCATAGGTTAGGTTCACATCGGCGTCCACGATGCAGGGCGATTTTCCCCCGAGTTCGAGGGTTATTGGTGTTAGATGGCGTGCCGCAGCCTCCATGATGATCTTTCCCACACGGGAGCTTCCTGTATAGAAGATGTAATCGAACTGTTCCTCAAGGAGTGAACGCGCCGTATCAGGCCCTCCGGTCACGACGGCGATGGTGTTCTGATCGAAGTTCAAGTTGAAAATCTTTTCGATAGCATCGCTAGTAGCAGGGGCCAGCTCGGATGGTTTTACCACGGCGCAGTTGCCTGCGGCGATGGCACCCACAAGGGGGGCCATGGCGAGCTGAAAGGGGTAGTTCCATGGCGCGAGGATGAGCACAACCCCGTACGGCTCCTTGATGATGGAGCACAAGGAAGGCAATAACGGCCTGGCTGTCATTACCCTTTTCGGTTTTGTCCATGAAAGCAGCTTGCGTATGATGTACTTGATTTCATTGAGCGTGATGGCTATCTCGCTCGCATAAGCCTCGAGCTTCGGCTTTTTCATGTCGGCTGCCAAGGCCTTGAGGATGAGGCCTTCATTGTCGCTGATAACACGATGGAGCCTCTCAAGCACCTGTATCCTGTAGGTCACATCCTTTGTCTTTCCGGAGGCAAAGAATCGTCTCTGACCGACAACGAGGCCCTGTACGCTTGCATTCTGCATGGTATCCTCCTATACAAAGAGCGTAGAGAATAAGTAATGTGATTGAGAACGGAAGGAAGAACCAAGGCTATTTTATTCTCCGCACGCCTGTTCTGGAAAAAAGGGGGTAGATCCCATGACCCTTTACCTTGTTCAGCACGGCAGGAGCCTCCCCAAGGAGATTGACCCGGAAAGGGGTCTTACCGATCAGGGCAGGTTGGAAGTGGAACAGGTGGCATCCAAAGCCCGCAGTATTGGGCTCCATGTAACACAGGTCATCCACAGCGGCAAGAAGAGGGCGGAGCAGACTGCCGAGATATTTGCCGCATACCTGACATCCGGAACTCAGCCGAAAAGAGAGACCGGCCTGAATCCCAATGACGATGCAGCGGCCTTCTCCAGAACCCTGGTCAGAAGAGATGAGCTCCTGGTCGTGGGCCACCTGCCGTTCATGGAACGCCTTGTATCATATCTCATAACCGGTTCACCGGACAAACCCGTGATCCGGTTCAGGAACGCCGGGATCGTATGCCTGGAACGTGAAGGAGAACCGGGCACCTGGGTCATAAGGTGGGCGCTGACCCCTGAGATTGCCTGAAGAGGATGGACGAAAAGCCTGTTTCTCACAAACCCCGATGGTTCATCGGCACCTCGGGCTGGAACTACGACCACTGGAGGGGTGCCTTCTATCCCGACGGACTGCCTAAGACCAGGTGGCTTAAATACTATGCCGGAATCTTTCAAACCGTGGAGGTGAATGCCACCTTCTACGGCCGGATGCAGCCATCCACCTATGAAAAGTGGAAGCAGACAACACCCGAAGGTTTCCTGTGGTCCGTCAAGGCGAGCCGCTTTATCACACATATCAGAAGACTCGACCGTGCTGAAGACCCGACCCGGACATTCCTGGAATCGGTATCTCGTCTTGGAGAGAAACTCGGTCCCATTCTCTTCCAGCTGCCGCCGTCCCTTGCCTTTGAAAAAAGCCTGGCGGAATCTTTCTTTCCACTGCTTCCCCATGGGGGGAGATACGTCATCGAAGCTCGCCACAAAAGCTGGGTATCCGATGAAGCCCTTACCTGTCTGAAAGATCACGGCATCGCCTGGTGCATCTCGGACACTGCGGGTCGCTACCCTTATCGTGAAGCCGTCACAGCCGGATTCATATACATCAGACTTCACGGCTCGAAGCGGCTCTATGCATCGTGCTACACCGAAGACGAGCTTAAGGAATGGGCGGCTAAGATGAGGAATTGGGGCCTCGATGCTTACGTTTATTTCGACAATGACTTCATGGGATACGCCCCCATGAATGCAGTGAAGTTAAGGGAATTGCTTGCATGAGATCACTTATTCTTTGAAATATGACTAGACCGGACTATTATAGTCACCAGATCACACTGAAGGAGGTTGCTATGAGGTTTGTGCAGGGGATTCTCTCCTATGGTCTCATAGGCATGTTCCTGGGGATTACGTTAGCCATCCCC
>DATKLV010000252.1:0-4751 GCA_035542255.1 Desulfomonilia bacterium
TCCTCGGACCTCTTTCTGCTGGTGATATCGGTGAACACGGCGAAGCTGCCGATGAACTTCCCGTCGGCGTCGTAGATGGGCCGCGGGGATACGATGGTGTCGATGAGCTCCCCCTCTTTGCTCCGCCAGGTCACCTCATAGGGGTCATAGCGGTTTTCCTTGCGTTTGACCATCTCTTCAAGCCAGACACTCCTGGATGACTCGGAGAGGAAGTCATAGGCAGGGCGGCCCAGGATTTCTTCTCGGCTATAGCCCAGCATCTCGCTGACCCTGTCGTTTGCATAAGTGATGATCCCGCTTTCATCCTGCACGCCCAGCCCGTCGTTCATGGTGTCCACGAGCACGCGGTATCGCTCTTCCTGTGCCCTCAACGCCTTCTGGGCTTCAACCATGTCCGTGATGTCCATGAAAGAGGCGAGGCTCTGGGACGACCCGGGCATGACCGCCACGGTGAGGTAGCACGTGAGGGTCTTCCCCTCCCTGTTGATAAACCGGCAGGTGTAGTTCCTGGGGGCTTTCACAGGATCGAACCGGCGGAAATGATGGTAGTCGACCATGCGGGCCCTGTCTTCGTGGTGGATGAAATTGACCCACGACAGCTTTCCCTCGATGTCCTCCCTTGGAAAACCCGTGAGCTTTTCGAACTCGGCGTTTGCCATGGTGATGGTCGTGTCGGCCTCGATGAGGATGGTGGCGGAGCCAGTGTTCTCGAAGATGGTGCGGTATTTCTTTTCAGATGCCTGAAGCCGCTCCTCGGTCTGCTTCATGCGTATCTCTGCAGCCTCTAACTCACGCACCTTCCGGCTTAGGGCTTCGAGATCCTTGATCGCCTGATCGTAGTTATCCGGATGAGACATGACTCACCTTCACCTTATCGATGTATTACCCATGCGAGACACCAAACTGACAGTGCTTCTCTAAAGAAGTAATAATCCTCAGACACTAGGAAATCAATGAAGAGCATGAAACAGGTGCTTGCCTGAAAGGGTAACTTGGGACGGCAATCACTCAGTGTGGTCTGTCATGTTTAATGAATGTTCCCCGCTGATATTCATCGAATGCCGTCCGCAGCTCGTCCTGCGTATTCATCACGATGGGGCCGTACCAGGCGACCGGTTCGCCTATGGGCTTGCCTGAGATGAGCAGGTACCGCACATCCTCCTTCTCGGTGGAGATGATAAGTTCTTCACCATCCTGGTACAGGACGAGGGTCTCCGGTCCCATGAGGCAGTCCCGCTGGAAGTCGAAGTAATTCCTGCTCTCCACTTCGAATCCATAAGGGTCCCTCTCCGGTTCGAAGTATCCCTTGCCCTCGATGACATAGGCGAAGGAACGGTGTCCTTCTTTGACACGATGCGTAAAGCCCGTGCCGGCAGGAACCGTTACATCCAGATATTCAGGGTCGATCACGATATCCTGCACCGGCCCCTTGGTGCCGTTGATCTCGCCGCAGATGATCCTTACCTTCACGTTGTTGTCCAGTATCACTTCGGGCACCTGGCTGCGTTTGACATCGCGGTAGCGCGGGTCCATCATCTTGCGGGCTGCAGGGAGGTTCGCCCAGAGCTGGAAGCCCCACATCTGTCCATCCCGCTGGCCCTTGGGCATCTCCTGGTGGATGATCCCGCTGCCGGCTGTCATCCATTGTATGTCACCGGGGGAGATCACACCCTTGTTTCCCATGCTGTCGCCGTGTTCGACCTTGCCGTTGAGGACATAGGTAATGGTCTCGATGCCCCGGTGGGGATGCCAGGGGAAGCCTTTGATGTAGTCCTCGGGGTTGTCGGAATGAAAATCGTCGAGGAGCAGGAACGGATCGAGCTGAGGTACGTGCTGGTTACCGAATACCCTCTTCAGATGCACGCCCGCACCCTCGATAGTCGGTTTGCCCTTGAGGACCTTCTCTATTTTTCTTATCGTACCCATGGATAGCCTCCTGCCCGGTTTAAGATCACTCATTCTTCAGGTTGTTGCCTAAAAGTCTTTGTCGATAGTCTTTTAAAAAAGAGATTCTTCACTTCGTTCAGAATGACAGTTATTACTATGATAAATGGTGTCATCCTGAGCGCAGCGAAGGATCTAATTGTCTCCTCATACTTTGGACAACAACCCGTCCTGTATTGCCGTATTCGCAACGATGCCGTGTTCCATGATTCTCATGCTGAAACCTGCAAATGGTATCATAGTGATTAATCTGAAAGAGGCTTAAGGCAAGACCTGAACCTGCCGTAAATTGCAATTGATCCGATGTCGCTCCACGACGGGGATGCAAGCAGTTTATCATAGCAGAGAAGTTCTGTTCTAATGAGCCCGGTTATCCGATCAAAGACCTGAGACACCTGAAGTGAGCTATCGTGGTGATGGTGTTATCACGGTGCGCGCTTGACGCGCTGCCTGATCTTTTCCTTGTCCAGCCCGCGCAGGAATATCGTGTTCTCGAAGAAGACCGGGTTGTAGTGGAAATCGAACATCTCGTGGATCGCGTCGTCTACAGACCATCCCTGATCGATGATCCGGTATGCAGCGACCATGTAACCGGTCCTGTCCTTGCCTTCCTTGCAGTGCACGAACACGGGCCGGTTGTCGGGGTTCTCAATCACCTTCAGAAAGATGACGAGGTCCTTCTCTTCGGGGAAATCGGGCTGCTCGGGCAGCCAGAGATACTTGAGCTTAGTCCCGGCAAGCGATGGCAGGTCGTCATGGGTGTGACGCAGGTCCACGATGGTCTTCACCCCTGCCGCTTCAAGGCTGCGGAACCCCTCGCTGCTCGGCTGGGCCCCCCGCCAGAGGGCATCGGACACCCTGGCGAAGTTCGGCACGCCTGCCATGCAGGTGTCGCACGGTTTCTCCAGGACGCGGCTTGGCGGCAGGTACGGCCTGTGCGCGCAGCCTGCGCTCAGGATGAGGAAAAGGATGAATATGGATATCCGGACCAATACTGATGAAGATTTCATGGATACCACCTATTAACCATGATGATCACTACCTCAGTCTCGGGTCGATGGCGTCGCGGATGCCCTCGCCCAGCAGGTTGTAGCCCAGCACGGTGATCAATATGGCCATGCCCGGGAACAGGGAGAGCCACCAGGCAATGCCCAGCACGCTCTGGCCCTCGGTTAGCATGTTTCCCCAGCTCGGTGTCGGAGGCTGCACGCCGATACCGAGGAAGGAGAGCGCCGACTCGGTGAGAACCGCCGAGGCTATGCCCAGGGTCGCTGTCACGAGCACGGGCGCCATGGCATTGGGCAGGATGTGGAGAAAGATGATGCGCGGTGTGCTCGCACCCATGGCCTTGACAGCCAGCACGAAGTCGCGCTCCTTGAGGCTCAGGAACTCCGCGCGCACCAGACGGGTGATGCCCATCCACGAAGTGAACCCGATGACGGCCATGATATTGAAGATGGACGGCTCCATGAAGGCGATGACCGCCAGGATCAGGAAGAACGACGGGAAGCAGAGCATGATGTCCACGAAGCGCATGATGATAATGTCCAGCAGCCCGCCGTAATAGCCTGATATGGCGCCCAGGAAGGTGCCGATGATCACCGCTATGCCGACCGCCACGAACCCGACCTTCAGCGATATGCCGGCACCGTACAGCATGCGGGTGAATATGTCGCGGCCCAGGTCGTCCGTCCCCAGGAGGTGTGAGGCAGAAGGCGGGGCAAGGATGTTGTTCACGTCGATGACGCTGGGGTCATATGGTGCGATGTACGGGGTGAGGACCGAGATCACGAAGAACCCGAGCACGAGCAGAAGCCCGACCATGGCCAGCTTGTCCCTGAACAGCCGCGACCAGAAACCCATGCTATGCCACCCGTATGCGCGGGTCCGCTATGCTGTATGCGATATCCGCGATGAGGTTGCCCAGTAAAGTAAGCACAGCCCCGATGGTGAGGCTGCCCATGATCATATTGTAGTCGCGCATCATGATGGCCTCGTAGAAGAGCTTGCCGAGGCCAGGTATGGCGAAGATGCTCTCGAAGATCACACTGCCGCCGATGAGCCCGGGGATGGACAGGCCCAGGATGGTGATGACCGGGAGCAGTGCGTTGCGCATGGCGTGCTTGTAGATCACGGTTCTCTCCGGGAGCCCTTTGGCGCGGGCGGTGAGGATATAGTCCTGCCGGATGATCTCAAGCATGCTCGAACGCATGTATCTGCTCATGCCCGCCAGCGACCCGAATGCCGAGATGAACACGGGCAGGAAGAGGTGCCGCGTGGTGTCCGCCGCCTTGCCCCACAGGGACAGGTTGACGTACTCGGGCGAGTGGATGCCGGATATGGGAAGCCATCCGAGCCTGACGCCCAGGAGGTCCATGCAGATGAGCGCCAGCCAGAAACCCGGGATGGAAAAACCGATGAACACAAAGACCGTGATGGACCTGTCCAGTGCGCTGCCGCGCCTGAGCGCTGAGATCACCCCCAGGGGTATGGCCACCAGGAAGATGATGAGCATGGAGGAGATGTTGATGTAGATGGTTATGGGTAGCCGCTCCTTGACTTTGTCCCACACGGGCCTGGCGTCGGACGATATGGAGTTGCCGAAGTCAAGCATCGACAGGTTCTTCATCCACAGGAAGTACTGGGTCATCAGCGGTTTGTCGAGACCGTAGTGCTTGTTCAGCTGTTCGATGGCCTGGGGCGTGATGTTGGGGTTCATCTCAGCCTGGATGCTGGTGGGTTCGCCCGGGGCCAGGTGGATGACCGCGAAGCATACGATGGTGATCCCGATGAACGTGGGGATCAGG
>DATKLV010000253.1:0-13154 GCA_035542255.1 Desulfomonilia bacterium
AGAGGTCGTTTGCATTGCCCAAGGCAATTGATCTTGATCATGTCGAAGCCCTCTACAATGCCGGAGTGCTTGAAATAATTCTCCCCAAATCCACCCAATCGGCATCAAAGAAGATCAACATCATCCGGGATGGCGGCTGAAGATCGCAAGATTCAAGGACAGCTTCCCGCGAATTTGCGTGCGGACATCCTCGAGGGTGAACGGCTGCAATTCGGGTGTTATGCCTGTATAGAGGTAATAGAGCTTCCCGTTATCCTTAATGATTCTGAGACAGGCTTCCCTTAAGGTTGTCAGGGGGGAAAACGATCTGGCTATTACTGCATCAAAGGGGCCTATCGCAACTTTCATGGGATCTTGTGAAATGATTTCGACCTCTTCCAACCCAAGTACCCCTATGACATGTTGAAGGAAGGTGCATTTCTTGACACTGCGCTCAATCAGAAAGACGTATGAGTCCGGATGGAGTATTTTATAGGGGATTACAGGCAGCCCCGATCCCGAGCCGAGATCGGCAAGCACGGGTTCGTCGATAAGCTCGAGCAGCGGCATCATTACTTCAACTTCCTCCTCTATATTATCCAGCATTGCCGGGCCCATCAGGTGGAGCTTGCCGTTGAAGCGCCTGAGCTCATGGATCCATGTTTTAAGCCTGTGATCCATCACTTTCCAATACAGAAACGGGAAAAGACCATCTCCAGGACATCTTCGTCTACGGTCTCGCCCGTTATCTGTCTGAGCTGCTCGAAGGCCTGTTTCAGATCGATGGTGAGTACGTCCATGGTGAGACCGTCCATAATGGCTTTGTGACATGAAATGAGGCTGTCGAGAGCCTTGTGGAGCAGATGTATATGCCTGTCCAGGAATACCAAGGGCTGGTCATGGGGGAAAGCCTGCTTCATGGCTGCCATCAAATCCCCGATGCCGTGCCCGAATTTTGCCGATACCGCAACAGTATCATATCCTTCTGCGAGGTTTATCGAGCCTTCCATAAGATCGATCTTGTTCATCACCACGATTGTCTTGTCCGCAAGTGTCAGCCACTGCCTTTCATGGGGCTTGATCCCTTCCCGGGCGTCCACCACATAAAGGACAAGATCCGAGCCCCTCAAGGTTTCAATGGTCTTTTCCACACCTATCTGTTCGGGGCCTGACGAGGTTTCCCTGATGCCTGCGGTATCGTGGAAGACAAACTCCATACCATCCAGTTTCAAGTGCTCCTTCAGGACATCACGGGTCGTTCCTTCTTCGTGATGGACTATGGCCCTGTTGTATCCGAGAATGGCGTTGAAAAGGGATGACTTGCCTACGTTGGGGAGCCCTGCAATGGTCGTGATAATGCCTCTATAGAGTGCTTTGGCCTGATGTACGTCCTTGAGGATCTTTCCGGTATTATTGATGATGTTTTCAAGCCTTTCACGCTGTGCATCCCTGGAGATGGATGCATCATCGGTGATAAAGGAGGCCTCGATATCGGCGATTATCCCCATGAGATCCATCCTCATGGCCTGGATCCATTCTGAAAGCTCGCCTTTTAAAAGGGCGCGTGCCATATCGCAGCCTGCAGAGCTCGAAGAGCCTATAAAGGCACCGACAGCCTCAGCCTGGACAAGGTCCATCTTCCCATTTAGAAAGGCCCTCCTGGTGAATTCTCCCTTGTACGCCATGCGGGCGAAACCGGTTTCAGCAATGGTATCCATGATCCTGTCGACCACCAGAGGATTACCGTGGCAGCTTATTTCTGAAAGGTCTTCTCCGGTATATGATCTGGGTCCCGGATGGAATACGATCATAGCCTGATCTATGATGATGCCCTGTTGATCTTGTATCTGTGCATAGGCCTGTACATGGGGCGTGAATCTCAGCCGTGGGCAGATCTTATTAATGATGTCGAGGGTGTGCACCCCGCTGATGCGGATAATGCTTATGGCGCCGTGACCTTTTGGGGTCGATTCGGCGTAGATAGTTTCCGTTACTATCTCGATGACTTCCTCGGTACGATTACCACCTTTTTATAAATGCCCTCGCCGATACTCTTTGTATTCAGTCCGTTCTCGTTTTTGAGGGCAAGGTGGATGATTCTGCGGTCATAAGGGTTCATTTTCTCCAATGAGATGGACTGGCCTGTACGCCTGGCTTTTTGCCCCAACTTAAGCGCCATGGTCTTGAGATGGTTCACATGCCTTTGGCGGTATCCCTCGGTGTCGAGTGTTATGTAAACGGGTTCCTGTCGTGATTTGTTTACGATGCGATTGAGAAGAAACTGGAGCGCATCAAGTGTCTGTCCTCTCTTTCCTATGATCAGCCCCGAGCCGTCACCCATGATCTCCAGGATGCCTTCCTCACGGATTCTGATCTCGCAAGGCATGCTCATCAGTCTCAGGAGTCCTCGTACGATCTCTTTCGCCTCGAGGAGGATCTCCTGGGTGGGTGCCTGAGCCTCGCTGCGTGACGGCTGGACAGACTCCGCATGAGCAGAGGAAGCTGGAGAGATTTCTTCCGGACCCCGAATAATGTTTCTGGAATCGGCCTTGACGTGCCTGGCCATAATCTTTGCGGTTTTGGTCCCGACCAGTCCGAACAGGCCCTTGGAACCCTCGGAGAGGACTTTAATGTCGAGGTCTTCGAATTGAGCTCCGTAAGTCTTCATGGCGAGGATGATGGCCTCATCGACGGTCTTTGCTTCGAATTCTTTGTAATCCTCTTCCATTCTTCTCTCCTATGTGTGTTTCCTGTTTATATATGCCTGCTGGGCAATTGAGAGGACATTGCTCACGAGCCAATAGAGGACCAGGCCGGATGGAAAGTACAGGAACATATAGGTGAAAACCACGGGCATTATGAGCATGATCTTCTGTTGTGTCGGATCGCCGCCGGTAGGGGTCATCTTCTGCATAATGAACTGGCTTGCCCCCATGAGGATAGGAGTTATGTAGTAGGGATCGGGGGCCGACAGGTCGGGAAGCCAGGTCCCTGCGAGATGGAACGGGGTGTGCCTCAGCTCGATGGCCTGATAAAAAACCCGGTAGAGGGCAAAAAGGATGGGGATCTGCAGGAGCATGGGCAGACATCCTCCCATGGGATTGATCTTGTGCTCCTGATAGAGCTTCATGAGCTCCTGGTTCATCTTCTGCTTGTCATCCTTGTACTGCTGCTGTATCTCCTTCATGAGCGGCTGGATCTTCTGGAGCTCTTTCATGGAGGTGAAACTCTTGAGTGTGAGCGGGTAGAGCACAAGCTTGATGAGGATCGTCAGGATTATGATCGTCCACCCATAGCTCCCCACATACTTATGAATCCAGTTCATGGCAATGAGAAGCGGCTTGGCAATGATGTCGAAGAAACCGAAGTCCAAAGCCTTGTTCAGGTTATACCCTACGGACTTCAGGGTTTTGATTTCCTTGGGGCCGATGAAGATGATGTTGTCCCTGGTAAGAGAAGAACCTGGCTGGATGGTAGCCGATGCAAGGGCATACCGGAGCTCCAGGGATTTATCGTCGACTCGCCTGATATCTACGGTAGTACTTTCAACGACCTTGGGAATGATGACATGGAGGAAATACTTGTCTTCGTATCCGAACCACTGGAGCTCTCCGGAAAAATCCCGGTAACTCCCGATGCTCTTGACCTTATCCAGCTTAAATTCCTCGAGGTGGGTTCCGTTCAGCAGAACCGGGCCTTCGAAGGCATATCCGCTTCGTTTTTCACCGAGTGGATAGATGTTCGAGAATAATATTCCTCCGGTGTATGTGATAGGGGCGGCAGAGCGATTCTCAATAGTACACTGGTAGTTTATAGGATAGATTTTCGGATCCAGGGTGAAGGTCTTTTTTACCATGACGCCGGGGGAGGCCTCTGTCCGGAACTCAATGATCTTTGGATTGTCCCTCAGGGTGATCGCCCCCGGTTCTGAGACGTCATAGAGGAGGCCCTTATCCGAAAAACCGTCTGAGAGAAGCAATGATGGCATGGGGGTCTTGATGATCTCCACAGGCTTGGCATCTTTTCCCATGGAAGTCAGGTACTTTTTCAACTTCAGGGATGTGATCTGGGCGCCTTTCGTATTGAATGCAGCAGTGTATAGGGGCGTATCCACTATTATGATGCCGCCGGCCCTGGCGGAAACCTCCGGTGTAACGGCAGGTGCCGCGCTTATGGGGTTAGGATTCTGGGCGGGTCGGCTTGGCGTAACAGCCGCTGCAGTCTTCTGTTTGGGTTCCGGTGTGCCTTTTATTTTCGTCTGGTCAAAAAGTATCCCCCAGACAAACAGGATGGCCATCGATAGTACTATGGCAAGCAGGGTCCTTTTTTCCATCTTGTCATCATCTCCAGACGCGTACTAAACAGGATCGAATCCGCCCTTGTGATACGGATTGCAGCGGAGCACTCTCAATATAGCCTTAAGGAGCCCTTGTGCAGTACCGTATTTTTCTATGGCCTGAACCGCATACTCAGAGCAGCTGGGATAAAACCTGCATGAGGGTGTGAAGATAGGCGAGACGGCCTTCTGGTAGAGGTGTATCAATGCAATGAGTATGGTTTTTCCCATGTGTGTGATCCTATAGCCTTCTCTATCTCCTGAAGAAGGTCGTGGTAGGCAATATTCGTCATATCGTTTTTTGCAATCAGGATATAGTCGTGGCCGTGTGGAAACAGCTGCTTGTTTCTTCTGTATATCTCTCGCAAGAGCCTTTTTATCCTGTTTCTCGTGACCGCACCGCCTATCTTTTTGCTTGCCGTGATGCCGATGCGGGCATGGGAGTAATCATTTGGAGCAGCCAGGATGACCAAATGTTTGGTGACCAGACGTGCAACCTTGTTTTTCTCAGCCCTCTTGAAATCGATGCGTTTCCGTAGCCGCTCATCTCGGGGGAATTTTTCGTCTGACATCAGACTGACAGACGTTTCCGTCCCTTGGCCCTCCTCCGGTTGATGACTAACCTGCCACCCTTGGTGCGCATACGAATCAGGAATCCGTGCGTACGTTTCCGCCTTGTATTGTGCGGTTGAAATGTGCGCTTCATGAATTACCTCAAATCCTAGTAGTTTGGAGCGGTAAGTATTTACATGTAGGGTGGGGCAATGTCAAGAAGCAAAACCTTAGTCTGATCCTTGTCAGATTCAGCTCTGTACGTTATAGCACTTTGATGCATGGCGTATTCTGTACGAAAGCGGTGACAGAAGATCTGGACGGGAGCCCGGAGCAGGTATCTCAGATGCTCAGGGGGCTTTTCCCGGACAGCCGTATCATTTGTCTCAAGCAGATCCATTCCGACATGATCGTACGGGCCGAGGATGTAACCCCCGGCTCTTTTCCCGAGGCCGATGGCGCTGTTTCCCATGACCCGTCTTTTATCCTTTGCATCAGGACAGCCGATTGCGTACCTGTCCTCCTGTGGGCCGATGATTCTCCATTGATTGCAGCGATCCATGCCGGCTGGCGTGGATTGGCACTCGATATCGTCCGGAAGGCCGTTGATCTTGTGCGTGCAGGAGGTGCACGGCAGATTCATGTGAGCATGGGGCCATCCATAGGTCCGTGTTGTTATGCCGTGGGTAAGGAGGTTATCGATGCGCTGAATACGGAACCTGATCGAAAGGCAGCCGGTAGAATTTTCGTGGACCTGCACCGCATTGCAACTCTCCAGGCACAAAAGAGCGGCGTACCGTCCGATATGATCCACCATGTACAGCGTTGTACGTGCTGCAACAAGGACTCGTTCTTTTCCTACCGGAGGGACGGACAGCATGCCGGCAGGAATATCTCACTCATAGGGGGGGAGTCATGCTCGTTGCCGGGCTTACAGGCTCGATAGCCACCGGGAAATCAACGGTTTCAGAAATTCTGAAGGAGCTTGGCGCATTTATCATTGATGCCGACAGGATAGCCCGTGAGGTGGTGGTTCCCGGCATGAGTGCATGGGGCGAGATCGTGAAGGAATTCGGGACGGGAATCCTTCTACCGGATAAAAGCATAAATCGAGAAGCACTCGGCCGGATCGTATTCGATGATCCGTTGAAACGGGGGAAGCTTGAAGAGATTATTCACCCCGAGGTCATACGGATCATGGATGAGCGGATCAGTTCCATCAAGGCCGGTTCCATTGACGCTGTGGTAGTTCTTGACGTGCCCCTGCTTATGGAGACAGGAATGGACAGGGGCCTTCAAGATGTTATTCTGGTCTATTGCCCGGTAGATATCCAGATCAGGAGACTGATGGACCGTGATAAGATCACCCAGGTAGATGCCCTTACAAGGATTCGTTCCCAGATGTCCATTGAAGAAAAGCGTCAGCGTGCAACCCTGATCATCGACAACAGCGGATCAAAGGATGAGACCCGGAGGCAAGTGGTGGATGCCTATGGCCGTCTCGCAATAAAGGCGAAGTGATTCCATCTCATGGGCCAGTTCGAGTTGTTGTTAAAGAGGGGGTAGCCTGGTTATACCTAGGACTGTTCTATTTATTGAGCGGCTGTTTCTTCGGGACGGCTGCAGATTTTTCAGCTTCTGCAACAGCAGGTGCTTCATCCAAGCCGGCCTCTAAAAGCTCCTTTTTGAGGTCGGTTAATCCGTCGGGAGCAGGGGCATCCTCTTCTTCTTGTTCTCCTCCTGCAACTTTTGTTTGAGCGCCTTCTACAGCTTCTACTTTTATTTCTTCAGGCTTGATCCCAAGTTCCTCCATCTCCTTGAGGATGAGCTCGTTGAAGATCTTGGCATCCCTGAAGTGGGGGTTTATCTCGAGGGCCTTTTTCAGCCAGAGTAGGGCATTGTTCCATTCTTTCTTGTCATAGTAGATGCGCGCCACATTGAAATAGAGATGATCATCGGCTGGAGAGATGGTGATGGCCTTCTGGTAGTTCGCCATTGCCTCATCGATCATGTGGGCCTTTCTTAACTCGATGCCGAACTCATTGAAGAGGTGCTTGTTATCCTCTTCGAATATGGCCTTGATCTCTGAGAGCTTCTTGAAGACACCCTTTGCCTTTGCTACATCCCCCATTTCCATGTAGAGCGTACCTATTCCGAAATTGGCGCGAACACTTTCAGGATCTATCTTGAGGGCTGTTGTATATTCGAACTCAGCCGAATAGTGCTCCCCGCGTTTCCGATGCTTTTCGGCAATTGCGACATGGCGGTCGTGTTCCGCCTCTTCCTTGGTCTTGGTCCGGTAGTCGGGGTCCAAGGTATATCGTTTCAGGAACTCTTCAGATTCGATCTCTATGACAATCCCGGTGGGCTGACCCTCATTGCCAAGGAAGGTAAGCTTCACCTTTTCTTCATTGATCTGTTCGGCCTGGCAGTAGTTCTTTACTTTCTGGGTCTTCTGGGTATGACCCGTTCCCAGGGTGATTGTGGACTCTTCAAAGAAGATACCCTGAATCTTTTTAAAGAATTTTGAATGCTCCATATACTAAAGAAATATCGGATTCCTATGGGAATAAGTTTACAGATTTTCTTGGATCTATCACGGGGTTGACGCAGGCATAGGTAATATGGCAACCCTATGAGGCATCATGTGTATGGCAAGGAGGGGGTGTCATGAAACCTATCGGGTTCATTGGTGCAGGGAATATGGCGGAGGCGATCATCTCAGGTTTAATCAAAAAAGGATTAATCACAGCCCGGGAATTAATGATTTTCGATATCAAGCAGGACCGTATGGACCATCTGAGATCATCTCTCGGAGTTGAGGTTGCCTCGTCGGCACTGGATCTGACTCGTTCCCGGGATATCGTTATCCTTGCCGTCAAGCCCGATCAGGTTTTGCCCCTTCTGAAGGATATTAAGAGCGCACTGGCCAAGAAAGTCGTTATCAGCATTGCAGCCGGTATTACCTTGAAGAGCATGCTCGAGGTGCTCGGTGAAAAGGCCAAGGTGATAAGGGTCATGCCCAACACCCCTTCCCTTGTCCTGGAAGGAGCTGCGGTCATTGCCGCATCACCTTCATGCACTGGTGAGGACAGACGGATCGCCAGAGACATATTCGCATCTGTGGGTGTATGCCTCGAGATGGATGAAAAATTCCTCAATGCTGTAACTGCTCTGTCGGGTAGCGGCCCTGCGTTCTGCTTTCTCTTCCTGGAGGCGCTCTCGGATGGTGCGGTAAAGGCCGGTCTGCCGAGAGATGTGGCCTTAAAGCTCGCAGCGGCTACCATGCGGGGTGCCGCTTCCATGGTCCTCGATCTGGGAAAACACCCGGGGCAGCTCAAGGATATGGTGACCTCACCGTCAGGCACCACCATAGAGGGCATTGCAGTGCTGGAATCCAAGGGCTTTCGGGCTGCCGTCATCGATGCGATATCCGCTGCTTACAATCGTGCCGAGGTTTTGTCCGGTAAAAGCTGACTTAGAAACGGAATTATCAGTACACCTTAGAATTCTTGATGATCTCCACCACATCATACGAAGAGTCAACCAGGGTATAGATGGACCTGTCCTCGGGTAGGATCATGCCTTCCTTCATCATGGTGTCTTCTATCCATCCTAGCAAGCCGGACCAGTATTCCGTGCCGATCATGATCACCGGGAAAGGCTTGAGCTTATCGGTCTGGATCAGGGTGAGGGATTCGAAGAGCTCGTCCATGGTTCCGAACCCCCCGGGGAATATGACATAGCTCATGGCGTATTTTACGAACATTACCTTGCGCACGAAGAAGTAGCGGAAATTGAGGTGGATGGTTGTATAGGGGTTGAGCTTCTGTTCAAACGGCAGCACGATATTGAGGCCCACCGACTGCCCTCCGGCTTCAAAGGCGCCCTTGTTCGCGGCCTCCAGGATGCCGGGCCCCCCGCCGGTGATCACCGAGAACCCTTCCTTGGCCAGCATCCGTCCCAGTTCCTCGGCCATGAGGTAGTACTTGTCTCCGGGTTTTGACCTGGCGGATCCGAAGATGGTCACGGCAGGTTCAAGGGGAGATAGCTGCTCGATGCCGTCCACGAACTCGGCCATGACCCTGAAAACCCTCCAGGATTCCTGCGGTTTGATCTGATCTATGATATATTTATCACTCTTCATCCGGGCTCCTTGGCTCATGGTATCAATTGCTTTATCGGCATCCACAATGTTAGGATTTACCGGCTGTGTATGATCTTCATATCCATACATCACATTCTTCGGATGGGCAATATGGGCCTGACGAGATACTTGAATCTGCTCAGGAATCCGGCCTGAAGGGTTTGGCCTTTACGGATCATATGGATATCTCCGCTGTGCCCGAGAGTCTTCTTCTGGCTCCTGCTTACGGACTGATCTGTTTTGCTGGTGTGGAGCTTTCCACTGTGCTGAGCGGCCGTGAATACCATCTCCTGGTCTATGGGTATCACGCTGATGATGAGTCGATGAAGGGTTTTCTTGAGCAACGCTGCCGGATGATCTGGGATAAGGTCCATGATGTCCTCGCTATATTCTCACGTATGGGCTTTGACATTCGGCCGGAAGATATAAAGAACTGGGGCCGGTCGGTGCCGAGCGGTGTGAGTTTTCTCAATGCTCTTATGAAGAGAAACCGCAGCGATAAAAGGCTTCAGAAGTACCTTTCTGGACCTAAGTCACGTTCTCCATACCTGAATTTCTATAAAGATTATGCCATGACCGATATCGGGATGATCGTACGCTCAGCCCTTCCCGATCTCATCGAAACCATGAAACTGATGAAAGGATCAGGATTGCTCATCCTGGCCCACCCCGGTGATGTAGACTCATCTCTTCTCAAGGAGTTGAAAGATGAGGGCCTTGCAGGGATAGAGGCCTACAGCACCTATCATACCGTGGAAACCTCGAAACGTCTTGTGGCCGAAGCCAGATCCCTTGACCTGTTGGTAAGTGCAGGTACCGACTTTCATGGCGAGCTCATAAAACCGGGCATTCGTCTTGGTGAAATGTCCGGCCAGCCGGATGAAGGGCTCATTGCCATGCTTAAGGGCATGGCCGGCGGATAAGTGGATAATACTTGCGGGATCGGCTGCGACCGTTCCCTACTGGGCCAGGATCACAGGTTCCAGGAGGATAACCAGCTCATCGGTCTCAACCGACTTTGTCTGCTGGCTGAAAATATACCCGATAAAGGGAATATCCCCCAGTATAGGTATACTCTTGTTCTGCTGGGTGATATTCTTGCTGATGAGCCCACCTAAGGCGATGATGTTGCCGTTCTTGATTCGGATCTGTGTGGAGGCCTCCTCAAGTCCCACCGTGGGTAGTGTGTAGGTATTCCCGCTGATACTGCGCTCGTCGAGTTTTTCCAATCGGCTCTTGATAGGGGTGATGGTCAGGTTCACCGAATCGTTGTCCAGGTCGATATTGGCTACAACCCCCATCATGATACCATCGAAGATGGAACCGATGGTCACGTTGGGCTGGGTAATCGTCGTCCCACCCTGTGTACTGGTGGTCGTAAGCTCGATCTCCTGGATGAATGAAGTGTTCGTCCCAACACTGATCATTGCCGGTTGCCCGTTGGTGACTCTTACACGGGGGTTTGAGAGGACTTTGATGTCGCCGTATTGCTCGAGGGCGTTCATGGCTGCATCAAAGCCGTGTTCGGGCGAGTGAGCCTGGATTTCGAATGCAGGGGTGAGGTTTGTTGTTGAGGGTGCAAGGCTCTGTTGAATAGGATTGAAGACAATATCATTGAAGCTGAGGTGGGTGCTGGTCCAATCAATGCCGTACTGGCTCGAGTCCTTCAGGGTAACCTCAATGATCTTTGCCGTGAGAAGCACCTGGGAATTATAGAATGTCTTGATGTTCTTGATGTAGGCGTCGATCCGTTCAATGGCGTCCCTCCGGTCATTCACCTCAAGGAACCCCATGGCTCTGTTGATGGAGTATGTTCCGTCACGGGTCAATGACGACTTCACCTGATCTTCGATCTGGGTGCAGATGTCACTGTTGGTCGCCGGGATGGTATCCTTGATGGAGAACTGGCCGGTCAGCGGATTTGACCCGCTGGTGCCGGTAGAGCCGCTCGAAATCCCACCTGATGAGCTCCCGGATGAACTGCTTGATGTCCCGCTAGAAGAACTGCTGATGACATCCCCCCCTACCGACATGGTGGTTTCCTTCTGGGAGGAGAGGAAATTGAGATGATAGGTCCTTGATTCCGTACCCTTCACAAACAAGGTATGGCCGTTCACTTGATAGAAGATATGCAGGGCCGAAGAGACATTCTCCAGGGCTTCCTGGAGTGGGGCCTTGTTGAAGGCAATGGAAACAGGGGGAAGAATGATGGGTCCCTTGGATGTTTGTTTGTCTTTTCCGGCATCACCCGGTGTGTTTTCGGGCTGCAGGGAATCGGTCCCGGCCACAAGACGTGAATCAATAACCAGGTCAAGGCCGGCCCTGTCGGCGATGGCTGCGAAAATATCCGTGAATGCGGTATTGTTGGCAGTAAGCGTTATGGTCTTGCCCTTTAAAGGGCTTACCGGTTCCATTTTTGCAGTTGCCGGAGGTTGTGCGGGTTTCGTCTGCTCAATCGGCGTGGCGCCGGCCTTCTCTTTTTCGATGGAGAAATCCTCTTGCTTCATCAGTTTGACCGTGGTGCAGCCGAACAGGAAAGCACAACAAAAAACTGATGTGAGTGTATGCCTAATATGCTTTGACATGGTGGATCTCCCTGGTACCGTTATTAGAGGTGATGGTTACTTGATCCGATCCGATGGATGTTACGCTGAAGCCGGCTGTTTTATCTCCTCTTTGCATCTTGCGGCCGTTAATGATGCAGTAACTGTTATCGCCTGCCTCGACGATCATGGACACGGTTATGGGTACGGGATCAGGCAAAGGATCTGGCTGTGGCAAGGTCCACTCGTGGCGAAATACATCCCTGATACCTGAAGGCGCGGAACCGGGGTCACCCTTGAGGGTGAACACGGTCAACTGATCAACATAGGTGAGAAATTCAGGCTGCTCAGGTGTTAATGCCTTGGTTTCGCGGATGATGAATGGAATCATGATACAGAGGATCACTGCTATTACCGGTGGAATGAAGAGGAATACAATGGTTTTATCCAACTTCATTCTAGTTTCCACCTCCGATTTTAAACCCCTTCATATCTACCTTAATCCCTCCTGACGTGCTCTCGACAACCGCCTTGTCGAGGAAGAACATGCCTTCTGAATAGGTGGAAGCGACCTCGGAAAACAGCTTCTTCACATCAGGTTCCGTCAGGACGATCTCATAGTCCACATCTGCACCCTTCTCATGGGAGAGGTTGATCAGTTTGGAGCTGTATGCCTTGATGGATTCGATCTTCTTGACATAATTCTTGCGCTGTGCATTGGTTGCAAGGATCGTTTCCAGCTTGGCTTGTTTGAATTTAACGTCTTTCATGGTGTGGAGGTAATAAGAGAATGCAAGGGTGAGAAGGCAGGCGCTTAGAATACCTATCGTCATGGCGATCCTGAAATACCTCATATTTTCATCTCGCAATTTAGGCTGAATTCTGCAGTCTGGTCTTTATGAACGTAGGCGGCCTTGGATACCTTGAATTTTTCCTGCAGGGATGCGATGAAAGTCGAGAAGACCTCTTTTGATTGTGGATAAGGCGAATTGATGATCCCTTGTATCACGAGATTGAATGCATTTGCACGGGATGTACGCGGCGCCTCGGCAGTGGATGGCATAACCCGTGCATTAGGGGGGACTTCCGGGGCGGTTTCCCTAGAGACATCTATCTTTGTTATGAAGACATCTGCCGGTACTTTCTGGGATATGGTGTCCACAATCTGCTGCAATTTTGGCTCTGCCTGAAAATCCTTATATTTGTCAATGATGCTGTTGATATGCGACAGGTCCAGATTCTTGCTGAGGGCTGCGTAGTCATCTTCCAGCACCTTGAGCTCCTTGGCGCTCTTGTAAAGAGCTGCATTGGTTCTCATCTCATAAACCCTGGCAGTTGAGGCATTACTCCAGCCCAGGGCAAAAAACACCAGGGAGACCATAGCCATGACCAGGGAAAAGGCGAAAGAGATCTTTGCATATCCTATGACTCTTCTGGTCTTGCGAAACCTCATCGGGGTGAAGTCGTAATCCGGGTTCAGAGCGGTCCCTAAAAGCACGATCGCCGAAGTACCTGATTCCCCGGATTCCTGCAGGATGAACGGCTCGGATTGGATATCAAACTTCTCAAGATAGGACATGTCGCCTTTACCGATCGT
>DATKLV010000254.1:0-12535 GCA_035542255.1 Desulfomonilia bacterium
ACGGTGGTTTACAGCCGTCAGGATGGACACCGCTGGCCGAGACACTGGCAGAGGCCGGCCTCTACTTTGCCCGTAAGCCGTCGTGGTCCAACACCGGCTCCAATTACAGCTCCAGCTTTCCTTCAGACTATTCTACGTATACACCTTTTGCCATTCAATGGAGATGCCAGAAGAATTACGTCATCATCATGACCGACGGTGACTCGACACACGATCAGGGCAATATCCTTACCAATACCTATTTGAACGGGCTGGCCATTGGTGATTACGATCACAGTTGCAGCACAACGGATACACACAAGCCACAGGATGAATTACACTACATCGATGAAAGCGGGAACCGGCAGTCGATTCCGGATTCCGGGAGCCACTACCTCGACGATGTGGCCAAGTTCCTCTATGACAACGATCTACTGACCGGGAGCGTAACTGACTCGAGCGGTGTGTCTTACGACAGCACGGACTTCCCCAAGCAGAATATCGTCACCTACACCATCGGGTTCGGTTCGGGATTCTCATATTTCGGCCAGTCGCTCCTGCGAAGCACTGCTGATACCAATCACGGACAGGGACACTATTTCACCACCTCCGACACGATCAGCCTCCAGGATGTCCTTGAAAACATTATCGGCAGCATCCTGATAGTCAATTCACAGTTCATTGCACCCGTGGTGCCGGTGAACAAGATGAACAAGACCTATGCAGACAATGCAATCTACATGGGCATCTTTGCCCCGGACGGAAATTTCCCCGGTCTCTGGAAGGGAAACCTCAAGAAATGGGGTTTCGACAATTATGGGAACACCCTAGATCGGAACGGGGATTTGGCAACCGATTCTACCGGAGCCATCAAGGTCGGGGCCCATTCGGCATGGGTGGATGTAGCCGGAACGGAAGGCATGCAGGTTGATAAAGGAGGTGTCGGGGAAGTACTTAAGACACAGTCGAGGAATTTCAAGACATACAAGTATGCAGGATCCGGAACCAACATCAATATCACGACATCGGATCTGAACGCCACACCCCTGGCATCAGAGTTCCCCATACTGCCCACAGACCTGGGATTTTTATCGACAGAAACGGACAAACGCGACGACCTCATGAAGTTTGTAACCGGAAGCGGAATCTACGCCCCAGGTTACACGGGCACAGACGGAGTACCCCATGCTTGGGTGCTGGGCGACATCGTCCACTCACAACCGTCGATCTTGTATGATGCAGCAAACCACAGGAACGTGATCTTTGTAGGAGCCAATGACGGTTTCATGCACTGTTTTGTGGACAATGACCAAGGCACTTCGACCAACCTGGCCGACGATACGGTGACTGAGGCATGGGCATTCGTTCCATGGGACCTGCTGCCGAACCTGCGGTATCTTCCTTCGGATAGCTCGACTAATCTTATCCCTGCAGATGAAAACCATGATTACTTCGTGGACGGTACACCCGCAAAATACCAAATTGGGACCAACAAATACCTGGCCTTCGGCCTCAGACGTGGAGGCAAGGACATCACGAACGGGGGTGAGGTCCAGAACCAGTATTTTATCCTCAATATAAACAACTATACCAACCCATCGTTCTCGGGAAGCGTTGCTAAGAACATCCTGGTCGACGGCTCTACTACGGAGATGCTCGGCCAGTCATGGGCAATGCCGCATTACTGCAAGATCAGGACAGGCAGTACGACGGATGCACATGGGACGGTGATGCCTGTCTCCCAGGACGCACTTATCCTCACAGGAGGGTATGACACCAACCAGGACCATGCGGATCCGGGTACGAGCGACACCAAGGGCAGGGCGGTATTCGCCGTCAATCCTACGAATGGTGCGATGTTGAGTAGCATCCTGAATTTCAATCATTCAAACTACTCTATTATGAAATACAGCATCGTGGATCTTCTGTCTTTTGACCGGGATGCCGATTATTGCGACGACACTGTCTATGCCCCATCAACAGGCGGTGAACTTTTCGCATTCCGGAACCAGCCATCGGGCGGCTCGTATGCATGGACCAACCGGCTTCTTTTCAAGGCTGCTCCGCAGGGCGGGAGTACGAGCAGGCTGAAGAAGTTTCTGAATGCCCCGGGAGTGACCCTGGAATTCTTCGGCAGCACGGTGGGGGACTATGTTTTCATCGGAAGTGGTGACCGCGAGAACCCTTCCGATACGGCGACAATCAACCGGTTTTATGCGATCAAGAACCAATGGCCTGCATCCTGGGACGATACACACCCCTTCACCGATACGGACCTCATCGATGTGACGGCGGACGATCTTCAGAGCTGTTCGCTGACACAGGCCCAGAAAAATACCCTCCAGACAAATCTTGATAACGGCAATGGCTGGTACATCACCCTCGAACATTCAGGTGAAAAGGTGATCTCCACTCCGCTCATTTACAATGGAGTTGTTTACTTCACCACTTTCTCCCCGAACGCGACCAGCTCCACGTCATCGGAAGACCGCTGTGCGACAGGTTCGGGATCGGGTTTGGGCAGGCTCTATGCAGTGAAATACAAGACCGGTGAGGCGGCATTTGCAGGGTTCCATGACGGCTCGGGCACGAGCAGCTCGTGCGGTTTACCGATAAAAGACGACAGGAGCGTGGACCTGGGCCCCGGCATTCCTTCACAGCCCGAACTTATTATTACCCAGGGCGGCTATATCGACCCCGGTTCCGGTGGTATCGGCGGCAGCTCAAGCAGCGGCTCAAGCAGCGGCTCGAGCAGCAGCTCCGGCGGCAGTTCAAGCAGCTCCAGCAGCAGTAGTTCGAGCAGCAGCTCAGGCGGCAGTTCAAGCAGCTCCAGTAGCAGTAGTTCGAGCAGCAGCTCAGGCGGCAGTTCCGGCAGCAGTAGCTCGAGCAGCAGTGGAGGAAGCAGCGGCGGATCCAGCAGCTCTGGAGGAGGTAATAATAATGGTAATAATGCCAACAATAGCAATAGTTGCCCTGGCGGTACGGGTGTACTTGTCCTTATAGGAACCCAGAATGGCATAATGGTTACGGAAACCTGTGACATGCATCCCCTAAGGCGCTACTACTGGATAAAGCCGTAGAAAGGTGGTGAGGATTGATGGATATGATTAAACAGATGATCATGAGAAAAACCCTATTACTTTCTCTCATCTTTATAGTTTCAACGACTTGTGTTTATGCGTGGTCAATCTCGAATACCCTGAATAATTGGAATCCATCGGCGATCCAGGGGAGCATCATGGAGGTGGGACCCGACTATATCATTGTCCTGGAGAAGAAAATCATGGTTGTAGATACTACCTCCTGGGGGAAAAGGGTCAAGACCATCATCTCTGACGGCAAAGGAAAGGATCTCGACAGACGGAATCTGAAGAAGGGCGTCATAGTTTTTGTCAAAGGTTCTCTCGCAGATGATGAGCAAAATGGAGATGTCCTTGCTGCCACCGAGATCTATATCGTTCCTCATCTCCTTGGTCCCAAGGATGCAAAGGAGTACAAGGGATTTATGGTGCCGGCTACACCCTGGTAAAAATAACAAAAGGTCAATAAGATAAGGCACCGGTCTCAATACCTGGTGCCTTTTTATTGCTTTCTTTATGAATCCGGGTGAATTGGCATGAAGAAAGTTCTTAGGGATTGAGCAGGCGAATCGAGGCAATGTTGTCTTCGACCAGCATATCAGCCTGGGCGATCTTTTTTTGTTTGAGGCTGTCAAGGATATCCTGAAGGCTTCCTTTGATCTGAATGGCATGGCAGATGGAATGGCCCTGAATACTCGAAACACTGATCTTGGCAACAGTGTCCAACGATCGCACTGCATTGATTATTGCGTCGTAGGTTTCGTAGTCCTTGATCCCTTCGATACACAGCCCTTTCTCCCTCATGACAGGAGTAACGACAACTACCTTCTTGGCGATCTCGGAGCGAATCTGATCAAGGACTCCCGTGATAAGGAGTTCGTTCATGGTCTTCACATCGAGTGTTCCCTTCAGGGATATGAAGGAGGAGGTGATGCGCCGTTTCATCTTTACATCAATGAGTGAAATCTCAAGGCGGGAATCGAGTCCGGTTGCATCTGAGGGTTTATGCGTCAAGATCCCTGTTATCAGAAGGGATGCTCCGAGGTTTGATGCGAGTGTAACGGTCTTGTCAGAGCTTGCAGGCGGTAAAGAGATATGTTGGGGGACATCTATTATGTTTTCACCGGCATTTCTGAGCCGTGCCGCAAGTTGTGTCTCAAAAGGCGAATATCCTTTGGGTGTTGATGACGACCACCATTCATAACGTTCAGCAGGCCCCGGCCCGCGGGTTGTGATGGTGAGCAGTAAAGAAGGCCTCAGTCCCAGCGGTGTTGTAAAAGCATGGGTCTTGAGCCAGTCCTTCAGGGGAGCATCATTGATTTTAAGGTCAAGGTTCAGGATGAGAACATTATCCTGCTGTGAACGGGATATAATCTGATACTGGATGATATCCTGAGTCCCCCGTCCGGCAATAAAACCCTTAATCTTCTGTATCAGATCGACAGATGCACTGGCCGGAACCTGCCTGAGAGCTAAATCAAGATATGCCTTATAGAGCGCGTCATCGAACGCTGTCTTTTCAGCTTTTGATAAATCGCTGCCGGTTGTAGCACAGATACCAGATACCGTCAGTGAGACTTCGGCTTGTGCAGAACAGGGACTGATGAAATACAGCATCAGCACCAGCACCCCGCACGTACTGCGGCGGGAGATGTTCATCCTGCAAGGAAGTCTTTTAGCTTGGAATTAACCTCGGCCGGTTCAATTCGTCCCACAGCGTGCTTGTAGATGAGGATCGGCTTCTCTGTCTGGATTAATATACAGAAGGGATCAAAACTCTTCACGAATCCTTCAACCTTTGTATTGTCAACAAGGGTTATGATGATAGGGACCCTTTCCTTTCTTGCCTGATTGAGAAACTGATCCTGCACGTTAAACACAACTTTTCCCATTACAACCTCCTTATGGCGAGGGATCCATTTGTTATTTCAACCGTTTTTATGTTGTGCTTGTATTCCTAACGATTTTCCTCATTCATATATGTATTAATCATAATATTCTTTTGATCAAGTCTTTTTTGTGTTAGAGCACGATTTTTATACCGAAAGATCAATGAGGGCCAAATGGGGAAATCCATGTCAGGGATACCCGGTTATATAAAAGAGAGGGTGGAGCAACTCCATAAGAGTATAGAAAAACATAACTATCTCTATTATACCCTCGATTCCCCCGAAATATCCGATTACGAGTACGACAAGCTCATGCGAGAGCTTATTGAGATCGAGCAAAAATACCCTGAACTGGCTACCCCCGACTCACCGACCCAGAGAGTAGGGGCCGCACCCCTCAAAGAATTTACCCCTATGGTTCATAGGGTGGCCCTGCTGAGCATGGATAATGCCATGGACAGGGATGAAGTTGCTGCTTTCCACCAAAGGGTGTTACGATGGCTTGAAAGGAATGAGATCACCTATTGCTGTGAACCAAAGTTTGACGGCCTGGCGGTTGAGATGATTTATGAACGAGGACTTTTCTTGCGTGGCGGAACTCGAGGTGACGGTGTTACCGGTGAAGATGTCACCGGGAATCTCAAGACCATCAAAAGTATCCCCTTGAGGCTTCGTGGCAGTGGCAGCATCCCTGAAATGCTCGAAGTGAGGGGCGAGGTGGTCATGTTCAAAAAGGCATTTCATGAGCTCAATCGGGAGCGAATCGAGCTTGGAGAGTCAGTGTTTGCCAACCCCAGGAATGCTGCTGCCGGTTCTCTGCGCCAGCTCGATCCCAAGATTACAGCATCAAGATCTCTGGTTTTTTTTGCCTACGGGATATCTGATTCCACCCTTTTAGCCCTTGATTCGCAATATGCTATTTTATCACGTCTCGGTGAACTCGGATTCAGGATTAACCCTGAAAGAAAGCTTTGTCACGGGGTTGAAGAGGTATGGAATTTTGCCAGGGAAATGCAGGAGAAGCGGGATGTACTCCCTTACGAGATCGATGGCATTGTTATCAAGGTCGACTCTCTGGTCGATCAGGATCTGCTGGGGATCAAGGCCCGATCGCCGCGCTGGGCGGTTGCCCTCAAATTCCCCCCTATTCAGGTAACCACCGTGCTCAAGATGATCGGGCTCCAGGTCGGTCGTACCGGTACCATCACGCCGGTGGCCCTTCTTGAGCCGGTGAGGGTCAGCGGTGTAACAGTGAGCAGAGCGACTTTGCACAACCGGGATGAAATACTGCGTAAAGATATCCGCGAGGGTGATACCGTGATCATTCAACGGGCCGGTGATGTTATCCCCGAGGTTGTAGGCCCGGTTATATCCAAGCGACCTGCTGGATCAAAGCCGTTTGAAATGCCTGATGTCTGCCCGGTATGCGGTTCGGATCTCAAGGAATATAACGAGAGGGATGAATTTAAGAAAAACAGAAAGACTGTTAGCATATTCAGGTGTGTAAATATAGCATGCCCGGCTATTGTGAAAGAACAGATATTCCACTTTGCCTCCAAAGAAGCGCTCAACATTGACGGTCTAGGACGGAAGATCATCCATCAACTTGTGGAGAGGAACCTGGTAAAGGATGTTTCCGAGCTTTATGCACTTACACGGGATGATCTATTGAGTCTGGATGGTTTTGCAGAATTATCTACCGCAAATCTCCTTGCATCGATCGAAGCAAGCAAATCCACGACCCTTGAGCGGTTCATCTATGCCCTTGGTATCCTGCATGTCGGGACAGTTGCAGCAAAACAACTTGCTTTGGAATTCGGATCGCTTGATACCCTCATGGCTGCCTCCAAAGAGGAGTTGCAGAAGATCCGTGGAGTAGGACAAGAGATTGCTCAATCTGTCCATGATTTCTTCTCAAATAAACAGAATAAGACGACCATCTCCAAGCTCCTCTCATACGGCGTCTTCCTGTCAGCGCCTTCAAGGGAGAAACAAAGAAAGACGATGTTCACCGGCAAAACCATCTGTTTTACCGGTGCACTTTCTTCCATGACCCGATCAGAGGCCAAGGTGCTTTCAGAGGCGATGGGTGCACATGTCGTCGATTCCGTGAGCAAAAAGTTGGATTTTCTCGTAGTTGGTGCAGACCCGGGATCAAAGTATGAGAAGGCACGCTCAATGGGTATAAAGATACTCACCGAAGATGATTTTCAAGCGATGATGAAGGGGGCTTGATGCAGTGAAGGCCTTTCACCTGTTAGTCCATGGCAGAGTACAAGGTGTGTGGTTCAGGGCGTCGACGCAGGAAATGGCGCGTCAACTTAAACTAAAAGGCTGGGTGCGTAATACTCCTGATGGATATGTTGAAATCCATATCCAGGGAGAAGACTCGTCCATTGACCAGATGCTTGCCTGGTGCAACCAGGGGCCGCCGGGTGCACGGGTAGACCGCATCGACATCAGCGAAGTGAGTCCGAATAAGGAATACAAGGCATTCGACATCAGATATTACTGAACCTATTTCATGCTTGCATAAGAGTTACCTTTAGTATAATGAAAGTTCGCTCCTTGCTCCTTAATGGGGCTACAAAACCACAAGGAGGAAACAATGAATCTCTATGAGATCATGTTCATCTTGAATCCGGACATTGGTGAAGATGAACGGGAAAAGCTTACTTCCCGCCTGAAGAGCACCATCAGCAAGAACAAGGGTGAAATCATCCGGTTCGACGATATGGGCATCAAGAGTCTTACCTACAAGATCAAGAAGAAATCACGCGGCCAGTATTTTCTTATCTATCTTGACGGCCCAGGTTCCATGATCGCCGAGATCGAGCGGTTTCTGCGAATTGATGAAAATGTCATCCGGTTCGTGATAGTAAAGCTCGATAAGCATGTAACCAGACAGGATCTTGAGCCGAAGGTTGAACCCCAGCCGGAGCCGACACCACAGGCGTCACCATCAACTGAACAAGGGGAGGTAGGAGCTTAACATGCAGGATAGACCACCGAGACAACAATCAGGCAGCAAACAGAAGCCGTACTATAAAAGGAAGACGTGCAGGTTCTGCGAAGAAAAGACACTTCCCATTGACTATAAGGCGCCGCACATCCTTAAGGACTTCATTACCGAACGAGGTAAAATCCTGCCGAGACGGATTACGGGCACCTGCTCATATCATCAGAAAAAGCTGGCTGCGGAAATTAAGAGGGCTCGGATCATGGCCCTTATTCCATTCACCGTGCACGACTAGCGATATGCCCGTACTGGGTGGAGACAGGAAGTCCCTGTGGATAGTCATGGGGATTTTTCTTATCTTGTCACTCTTGATCGTTACCGCAACAGAGATTGCCGCCTTGCCCGCCGTAGTGATTTTCCCGGCCATGTACTGCTTCTATGCTGATCGAGTACAGCTTAGATGGCCCATGCTCATAGCTTGCGCACCTCTTGTGCTGGCTTTAGTGCCTGCATTCTCTCTTGGTGCGACGGTCTATGCCGTAATCCTCGTCTCTGCGGGTATGATGCATTTCTTCCTCAAGAGGGGGAGCATCGGTTTGTCCGTTGCAGCACCATCTCTCCTTATCTTTATTATTATTGCTGCAAGCATCCTCTCTTTTTCACAAAGCAACGGGTTACAGGTCGGAGAGGTATTGAACAGGTGGGCCGCTGACGTAACCATTCAGATGGGTAAGGTATCACAAAATGCGCTTTCTTCCTCTGAATTATCTGAATTCAGAGAAAAGATCCCGGTTTTCCAGGAGAGGATAGTAGAGCTTTTCCCATCCATAATATTGACGAGTGTGGCTGTCATCATGTGGCTTAACCTGCTCATTATCAAGTGGAGATACAGGGCCATGGCAGTCCGAGAATGGAAATGCCCTGATTGGGTAATTGCATTCTTTATCCTTGCCGCGGTATTAACAATCGTACCACAAAAATATCTGCAGACAATAGGGCTTAATCTTCTCATTATAGTGGGGCAGGTTTACTTATTCCAAGGGCTCGCCATCGTCTCGGTCTTCATGGACGAACGCAAATGGCCTTCCGTGCTTCGGTGGCCTATTTACATTTTAATCTTGATCCAGATATATATCATAGTTATTGTAGCCGGATTCGGTTTGTTTGATACCTGGTTTGACTTCAGGAAAAGGATACGAACACCAAAAGGAGATATTCAATGAAGGTAGTACTATTAGAGACGATCGACGGCCTGGGCAGTGTGGGACAGGAGGTCAAGGTAAAGGACGGTTATGCCAGGAATTTTCTTGTTCCCAAAGGATTGGCACTACTTGCAACCGATACCAACCTTAAGGCCTTCAAGGACAAGATCCAGGCGCGCATCCGTACGGAAGCCAAGACGAGGGAGCATGCAGCCAAGCTCGCTGAAGAGCTTGGATCGGTTGCACTAAAATTCACGGTCAAGGCCGGGCAGGAAGGAAAACTGTTCGGTTCGGTAACCAGTGCGGATATCTTTGATGCTCTCAAGGATAAAGGGTTCGAGGTTGATAAGAAAAAGATCGTACTGGCCGAGCCCATAAGGCATTTGGGCACTCATGAAGTAGCTGTCAGGCTCTATTCGGAAGTGACGGCGCTTGTAAAAGTGGAGGTCGTTCCAGAATCACAAGGCGAATAATATGGAATCTTCGCCGGTATCTCTCCCTCACAGCAGGGAAGCAGAAGAATATATCCTCGGAGGGGTTCTCCTTGAGAACTCCTCCTTGGATGCCATTACGGAGCTTATCTCTCCTGAAGATTTCTATGCTGAGCGAAACAGGATCATCTTTGAGGAGATGATCCGCCTCATGGATAAGGGTCTTCCCATCGACTTGATATCGCTTACAGAATCCATAGAGCAGAGAGGAAGATTAGACAAGGTGGGGGGTGCAATCTATATCTCGCAACTTGCAGATAACATCCCGACAACCGCAAACATAGAGTATTACGCAAAGCTCGTCAGAGACAAATCAATCCTGAGATCGCTGATCACGGGGGCAGGTGAGATAGTTAAATCCGTCAGGACGCACGCCGGAGAGGTCTCCGACATCCTTGATACTGCGGAACAGATCATCTATGCCATCAACAAGCAGGTAAAGGACAGGAAAGGCGGTCTAATAAAGATCGGTGTTCCCTTGCACGAGCTGTATCACAACTTGAGCCGCATGGCCAAGGGCGAGATTGACCAGGGCGTGGTTCCTTCAGGCTTCAGCGATCTCGACAATCAACTACTTGGGGGCCTTCACAGATCGGATCTCATTATCGTTGCCGGAAGGCCCTCCATGGGGAAGACCTCCCTTGCAATGAATATAGCCCAGTATGTTGCTGTTACTGAACAGCTACCTGTAGCGGTCTTTTCTCTCGAAATGGGGATAGAGCAGCTCGTCCTGAGGATGCTGGCCTCTGAGGCCTGGATCAACCAGAGCCATGTACGCTCCGCAACCTCACTGTCCATGCTTAAGAAAGAGGATTGGAGCAAACTGCTCGGGGCATCCGGCAAACTGTCGGAAGCAGCTTTGTACATCGACGACACGCCGGGCATATCTCCTATGGAGATCAGGGCCAAGATGCGCAGGCTGGTATCTCAGGAGGATGTGAGGCTAGTGGTGGTCGATTATCTTCAGCTCATGGCAATCAAAGGACGGACAGACTCCCGGGAGCAGGAGATATCCGAGATATCCCGGACTTTGAAGGCTATTGCCAAAGAATTCAACATACCGGTAATAGCCATCAGCCAGCTCAACCGTCGGGTTGAAGAGCGTGGTGATAAAAGGCCCCTGATGTCTGATCTTAGGGAATCCGGCGCCATCGAGCAGGATGCGGACGTGATCTGCTTCATCTATCGGGATGACGTATATAACCCTGACAGTACCGAAAAAGGCTTAGCCGAGATCATCGTGGCCAAGCACAGAAACGGACCCACCGGAACAATCAAACTCAAGTGGTGGCCGGAATACACAAAATTCGACGATCTCGACCTGAGGCATTAGTACATTAGATGCCGGGCAAGCGTTTTATAATTTCTTCCTGCGCATCGGATACTCGTGCTGTATGTGAAGGTCTTCAGCCAGGATCGAGTGCTGTTTATCTATGGCATCCCGGATGCGCTGCAGCGACCTCATCTCAATCTGACGGACACGCTCCCTGGTGACCCCGATGAGATTTGCGATGTCCTTAAGGGTAGCCGGCGGGTCGCAGAAAAACCTCTTCTCAATGATGAACACTTCTCGTTTGCTCAGGATGGGTGGGTCGGACTGCAAGAGTTTCAGCAAGTAGGCATGCCGTTCCTTATAGGAGTAGAAATCATCCTGGTCCGGGCCTTCGTAAAGGAGATGATCCAAAAGGCTCTCCTCGTGCTCGGCTTCGCTCGTAATGACACAATCAAGTGAGATGAGGCCTTTTGCGTGGGTCAGGCGGCCGGTATGAACCTGATAGCTCTTGTGGATGAAATTTTTAATATATGCCTTGATCCACCATATGGCATAGCAGATGAATCGTACCCCCATGTCCGGATCAAAGCGGGTGAGGGCTTTGACCAGGCCCATGTTGCCCTCCTGTACAATCTCCAGCGGACCATAGCCGAGATGGAAATACGGCTGGGCTATCTTCACCACAAAACGTAAGTTTGAGGTGATGATTTTTTTCCCGGCATCAACATCGCCCTGCTTGTACTTCCGAGCAAGATCCAATTCTTCTTCTGGAGTGAGGAGAGAATATTCTTTGATTTTCCGGGTGTAGATCTCGAAATCCGAAGTCGGATATCTGCTCCCCATAGACCCCCCCCGAAATGGGATATCATATAGTAGCTCATATCTTCCACAAAGGTCAAGGACAATTATGTGATGGAGAAATATTTAAAAAATGGACAATAAATAACTGCTATTGAACAAAGTTTAAAATATAAGCACATATCGTATATTTCACATACATTGAGACCTCATTCATTCGTTGTCTTGATAAGCGTCTAATTTACTAATTATCGTACGCTTTTTATAAGAACGAATATAGATGATGAAGACAACCGTCATGCAGGCAAGAACCGCAAGGAGTGCATGCCTGGAATACTGCTGCACAAGCGCCAAATTGTTACCGACAAAGTATCCGATGAATGCAAGGATGGTGACCCAGAGAGATGACCCGAGGGTTGTATAGATGCAAAATCTCATCAGGTTCATATGAGATAGACCGGCAGGGAAAGAGATGAAATGTCGTATACCCGGTATGAGCCGGCCTGTAAAGGTGCTGATCTCACCATGGGTGTTAAAGAAAGAGTTGATCTTTTCAAACCGATGGGGAGGAAAGAGGATGTACTTTCCATATTTGAAGAGAAGGGGCCTACCGAGAAATACTGCAAGGACATAATTGAAGAGTGCTCCAAGGAGGCTTCCCACTATGCCGCAAAGCACAACAATCCACATGTTCATATCACCACTGGCCACCAGGTAGCCGGCCGGCGGTATAATCACTTCACTCGGTATTGGAAAGAAGGTGCTTTCCAGGAACATGAGAACTAGTATCCCGGTATACCCAAGCTGACCTATAGTTACTACGAGCCACTGTATGATTGCTTCCATCCATTCAATCATATAGTA
>DATKLV010000255.1:0-4359 GCA_035542255.1 Desulfomonilia bacterium
CTAAGGAAATAAGAAGGCAGTACTGTTATTACACCCAGTATGCACCATCACTGGTCGCTTCTGCATTTTCCCATGAGAATGAAAAGATACTGACACCTCTGGTCAAGTATCTCTACAATGGATTCCACGCCAAGGTGCAACTCTATCGCATGCTTAAAACCATTGCCGGAGGTCGATGCAACTTTTTTGGGGTCGCTGCAGCCTATGACAGGGCCCTAAAATTCAAGGAACAATCACATGAAGATCTCTGCAAAGAGTTTCAGCAGGAGATCACACTTCCCAAGGGTATATCCGTAGTACTCCTCGGAAGGCCGTATACAGTGCTGTATCCTTCCATGAACAAGGGTATCATTGATCTGTTTGCCTCAAAAGGAGTCAAGGTATTCTTCCATGATATGCTCCCGCTTAAGGATCATAAGACAAGCACAACTCTTAATTCACTACTCGACGAGCTTCCATGGAAATATGCTGCGGAAATCATGCATGCCGCAGATATATCAGCTTTGACTGACGGTCTCTACCCGGTACTGGTTACCTCCTTTCGATGCTCACCCGACTCTTTTGTGATTGAATATTTTAAAAAGCTTATGGATTCTTATGGAAAGCCGTATCTTATTCTGCAGCTCGACGAGCATGATTCAAACATAGGCTATGAAACACGCATCGAGGCCTCAATCCGGGCGTTCAATAATCATTTCAACTCACTTCATACCTCAAAATCCTTATCTGCTTTCGTAAATCTCGCACCGGCGAGGTCATTCACAGGCAAGACCCTGTTCTTTCCGGACTGGGATCATGCCAGCTGCAGTATGATCGTTGCGGCCCTGAACCGGGAAGGTATCGATGCCCGTCTGGTCAGGGAGAGTGAGTCAGGCCTCACAAAAAGCCTCAAGTACAACACAAGCCAGTGCATACCGATAAATATCATGGCCCAAGAATTCATAGATTCAATCATAAGTTATGGTCTTGACCCGGCTAAGTGCGCCCTTTGGATTGCCAGAGGGGAACTTGCCTGCAACCTGAAAATGATACCCCACCATATCAAAAACATCCTTGACAGCTACGGCCGGGGAATGGAGCGTGCAACCGTTTATCAGGGAGAGATATCCATGATGGATGTCTCTGCACGCACTACGGTGAATGTCTACCTTGCCTTCATGTTCGGGGGGCTGCTCAGGAAGATTGCATGCAGGATTCGACCCTATGAAACGGTGAAGGGAATGGTCGATGAGGTCACCAAAGAAAGTCTCAAAATTCTCAAGGGGGCATTCTTAGGGTTACGATCAAAGGAGGATACACTCAAGGAGGTAATATCTCTTTTTGAGGGAGTTCCCCGTAGAATTGAAAAGAGGCCCAAGGTGGCCATATTCGGTGATCTGTTTGTCAGGGACAATGATTTTATCAATCAGGAACTGATCCATTTCATTGAAGACCACGGGGGAGAGGTCATCACCACTCCATATAATTCCTATATGAAGATGATCATGCATCCTTACTTCAAGAAGTGGATGAAGGAAGGTCATTATCTCTTTACCCTCTCCATGAGGGCTTATTCGATCGCCCTGAAGCTGCTTGAAAGAAGGTATTACCCATACTTCGAGAAAATCCTGAAAGAACCCGATCACGAATATCTTGACCCGACTGATGAGATCCTCGTAGCTTACCATATACTGCCGGAGCATACCGGAGAATCCATGGATAATATTATAAAGACGCATTACATCAAGAAGTACTATCCGGACGTTTCCCTGTTCGTCCAGACAAGCCCGGCCTTCTGCTGCCCGGCGCTGGTTACTGAAGCCATGACAAAGAAGATAGAGGAAGAAACAGGTGTTCCGGTGGTCAATATCACCTATGACGGAACATGTAGTGCAAAGAACGGGGTGATCATACCCTATCTCACTTTTCCTAGGGGAGAGGTCAGGCATCGGCTGTCAATCGACAAGATCGAGAGATATTTGAATGGGTAATGAATAGGTCGACAGAAAAAAGGGGAGTGCAGCAGGCCACACTCCCCTCGTGTTCATGATCTATGCTACATCATCTCATCCATGCCGTGTGGCATTCCACCGGCACCGGGCATGGGTTTCTTCTCTTCCGGGATCTCGGCCACCATGACCTCGGTAGTAAGCAGCAGACCGGCGACCGAAGCAGCATTCTGCAATGCGAACCGGGTTACCTTGGTTGGGTCAATGATGCCAGCCTTGAGCATGTCCTCATACTCGTCGGTGGCCGCATTAAAGCCTTGGCTGCCCTTGGTGGACTTCACCTTCTCAACCACGATGCCGCCTTCCATGCCTGCGTTCTCGGCAATCTGACGAAGCGGCTCTTCCAGCGATTTCTGGACGATCTTGACACCGAATTTCTGATCGCCCGGAAGGTCTAAAGAATTGAGCTTGTCGATGCAGCGGAGCAGTGCGACACCGCCTCCCGGCAGGACCCCTTCCTCAACGGCGGCGCGTGTTGCATGGAGTGCATCTTCGACCCGCGCCTTCTTCTCCTTCATCTCCGGTTCGGTGAAAGCCCCGACCTTGATGACTGCAACGCCTCCTGCCAGTTTGGCAAGCCTCTCCTGGAGTTTCTCCCGGTCATAGTCCGAGGTCGTCTCCTCGATTTGGGCCTTGATCTGGTTGATACGGCCCTGGATGTCGTTGCTTTTCCCTGAACCCTCAACGATGGTTGTATTGTCTTTGTCGATAACGACCTTCTTGGCCCTGCCCAGATCCACGACTGTGACACTCTCGAGCTTGCGACCAAGATCTTCAGATACCATCTGACCGCCCGTTAAAACAGCAATATCTTCCAGCATGGCCTTGCGCCTGTCACCAAAGCCGGGGGCTTTAACTGCGGAGCACTTGAGAGTGCCCCTGAGTTTGTTCACCACAAGGGTAGCGAGTGCCTCACCCTCGATGTCTTCAGCGATGATAAGCAGGGCGCGACCTTCTTTGGCAATGGTTTCGAGCACAGGGATGATATCCCTCATATTGCTTATCTTCTTGTCGTAGATAAGTATGTAGGGATCTTCCAAGGCTGCCTCCATACGCTCCGCATCGGTGACGAAATAAGGGGAGAGATAGCCGCGGTCGAACTGCATGCCTTCCACCAATTCGAGAGTGGTTTCCATGCCTTTGGCCTCTTCCACCGTGATGACGCCTTCCTTGCCCACCTTATCCATGGCATCGGCGATGATCTGGCCGACCTCGGTATCGCCGTTGGCTGAGATGGAGCCCACCTGCTCAATCCTTTTCTTGTCCTCTACGCTAATACTCATATTCTTAAGCTCTTCGACAATAGCTGCAGTGGCCTTGTCGATGCCGCGCTTGAGATCCATGGCGCTCATGCCGGCGGCGAGATATTTCAACCCTTCAGTGTAAATGGCCTGCGCGAGGACAGTGGCCGTAGTTGTTCCATCCCCTGCAACATCAGAGGTCTTGGATGCCACTTCCCTGACCATCTGGGCTCCCATATTCTCGAACTTGTCTTTGAGCTCGATCTCCTTGGCCACGGTGACACCGTCCTTGGTTACATTAGGGGCCCCGAACATCTTGTCGAGGATGGCATTCCGGCCCTTGGGACCGAGTGTCGCCTTTACCGCATCTGCGAGTTTGTTGACGCCGGTGAGTATCTTTGTCCGAGCTTCATCGCTATATATGATCTTTTTTGCAGGCATGTCCTTCCCTCCTTACTTGCTTATGATGCCGAGGATGTCGTCTTCTCTCATGATCAGCAGCTCTTCCCCCTCGATCTTGATATCGTTGCCGGAGTATTTGGCAAAGAGCACCTTATCACCCTTTTTCACATCAAGAGCGATGAGCTTGCCGTCCTCGGTCCTTTTGCCTGGTCCGGCTGCGATCACTTCGCCCATCTGCGGTTTCTCCTTGGCTGTATCGGGGATGATGATGCCGCCTTTGGTCTTCTGGTCTTCTTCGATTCTCTTGACAATAACGCGATCATGCAACGGTCTTATCTTCATGGTATTCCTCCTTTATGAAGAAGTTATTCTCTTTGTTATGTTAGCACTCGATATCAATGAGTGCTAACAGATCTAGTTGATCATTGCAGTGATGTCAATGCCTATAAGAGGCAATTAATTAATTGGATCATGAAAAAAAGGAAGAGTATCCGCTGATATCCATGAGAAAAATAACCAAGCTTTAAATTTCTCATAGGATTGATGATAAACGCACTTTTTCAGCTGGCTATTTCATGTTCGGCAATGTCGGCATATTCGTGTTACGGCCGGATAGGTGGATGTGGTGAGGAAAGAATCAGTATTTTCTGAAGCATCAATTCATGCAGTGTCTCTTGACTCGACGGCCAAAGCATGAAAAATGAATGTATGCCCTATACATCGTGGTT
>DATKLV010000256.1:0-4053 GCA_035542255.1 Desulfomonilia bacterium
AAATCAAGGGAGAGAAAGACATGGCGATTAGGCTGGCCAAGAGGGGAAAGGCCTTCTTCTCTTCGTATCCCCAGTGGATCTCCATGATGAACCTAGTGAAAAGTCTCTCGGTAGGCAACAACCCTTCGTTCAGGGCCAAGTTCCATGGGCTGATCCAGCAGATGGTGAATCCCAACATCCGGGAGATCGAACATCTGAAACAAGATGGCCGCATGAGAAAAGACATGGACAGTGATCTGGCAGGGTATGTCATTATGGGAATGGCTGAATATGGTGCACGGCTGATAACACATGAGCATTATTCTCAAGACGAGATCCTTAATAGCATACTCTCCATCTTTTTTAGACCAGGATTGCTTACATCGTGATTTCAATGGGGATGTTTTATGGATGATCATCGCAAGACGAGAGAAGAACTTATCAGGGAGCTCTCTGAAACTCGCCGACAAAATGCTGAATTGCAGAAAACAGTATCCAGGATCAAGAAGGAAGATGAAATATTGCGTATGAGTAATGAAAATTACAACATCCATTTTACGATGGCCAATGATGTCATGTTCTCTTATGACCACCAGTTCAGGATTCTCAGCATAACCCCTAATGTAGAGAGATTGCTCGGATACAAATCAGACGAAATGATTGGAAGAAACTTTCAGAGTCTGGGGGTACTCGACCCGATTGACCTTAATGAGGCGACTGAAGATGCCTTGCTGGTTCTCTCCGGGAAACCAATCTTTTATTCAATATATCAGTTCATCACCAAGGATGGTGAAAAGAAGTTCGGGGAGGTGAGTGGTGTCCCCATCAAAAAAGAAGGAAAGGTGGTCGGATCAATCTCTGTAGCGAGAGACATCACCCAGCGGGTGCTGGCTCAGGAAGAACTGGATAAGTACCGTGATCACCTTGAAGTCCTGGTCAAGGAACGAACGGACGAGCTTACAGCCGTTAATGAACAATTGAGACAGGAGATAGCAGAGCGGAGGCGATCAGAGCAAGCCCTTAAGGAAAGTAAAGAGTTCATAAGGGGGATCACCGAGAACCTTCCGGGAGTTGTCTACCAATTCTATGCCCGGGACAATGGTGAGATGGGGCTTAATTATGTCAGCGGTCATACCCAAGAGCTCTTAGGTTTGAATATTGAACCCCTGGAGGATTTCTTCCAACGCTTTACCGCCTGTGTCGCACCTGAAGACAGAGACAGTTTACTTACTTCGGTTCAGGAAGCAGTTCACAACAACAGCAACTGGGAGCATGAGGTAAGATTCATCAAGCCAAGTGGAGAAGAGCTGTATATCAGGGGAATTTCAACCCTCAGGCAACTCGAAGATGAATTAGTTTTTGATGGGGTGCTTTTGGACATCACTAAACGAAGGTTAGCCGAGAAGGCCCTTGCTGAGAGCGAGGTCAGGTACCGTTTCCTGACCGAGAATATGAACGATATTGTCTGGACGGCAGATCTGGACTTCAATGTCACCTATGACAGCCCTGCAGTAGAAAGAGTACTGGGTTTCACTGTGAACGAGCGCATGACGCAGGAAGCCCAGAGGATGATGACCCCTGAATCTTATACAAAAGTCCTGAAGACATTGAGCGCAGAGCTCCAGCGGGACAATGAACCGGGTGTTGACCCTTATAGGTCGGTTAAGCTTGAGCTGGAATATTATCACAAGAATGGTTCCACCGTATGGATGGAATGTGTTGTGACTGCAATACGGGACGATTCAGGTAAAATCATCGGGATCCATGGGGTGTCGCGTGATATCACCGACCGCAGGCATGCCGAATCTGCCCTGGCGGAGAGTGAGAAACGCTTCCGTACCCTCATCCAGAAATCTTTGGATATGATCATGATTCTGGACAGGAATGGGTTTATGGTCTATGAGACCCCGTCTTTGGAGAGCATCCTCGGTTACCAACCCGGTTATCTTATTGGCAAGTCGCCATTTGAATTTGTCCATCCCGATGACATCAAAAGAGTTGCAAATGATCTAAACGAAGTCTACCTGAAGACCAATCCCGGTATACCTACCGAACTCCGCTGCCGCAAGGCTGACGGCACCTGGGTTTACCTCGAGGTCATCGGGCAGAATCTCCTCGAAGATCCTGCAATTAATGGTATTGTATTAACTGCTCGTGACATCTCTGAGCGAAAACGGGCAGAAGAGGAACTGAAGAAATATCGCGATCACCTGGAGGAAGTTGTTCAAGAGCGTAATACAGATCTTGAAACCAAGGAGAAATCGAAGTAATGTTCAGTTTACAATTTGAAATTGGAACCATAGAGTTTCGCTGATAATCTACACTTGATAGGCAGAGATCAAAATCACCGATTTATCGAAGATATATAACTTATTAAATAATAAGAGATCAGGAGATAGCTATGAGGTCAAAAGATAGAAAGATCCCGAAAATAACATTCTTCGCAGCGCTCCTAGGCCTTGAGAAGATGTTGAAATTCAAATCTCGTAGACACCCGGAAATAAAACATCTCATGAAGCAAAAAAATTGCTGCATACAAATAAAGCTGAAAGATAATTCGCAGGGCAGATATTTTATCTTTAAAGATGGTGACCTCAGCTCTAAGAACGGTATTAACCCTCGTCCTGACGCATCGATGGTCTTTTATAATGCCGAAGCAGCAGTCAGATTGATGAAGCCCAATCGTGATCAGTTGGAGCAGATAAATGCCATGAAGAACTTCCAGGTGGGGTTGGAGGGACCTGATGAATTAACGCAGTGGTTCACTCAACTCACTAGTTTAATGATGACAGCCGGACAGGAATTCGGGGTCGATATGGGTAATGGCGTAATGAGGTACACCAATGGAACATATGCCGGCCCAGTATTTGTGTATGTGAAAAATGGAAAAATTTTACGTATCACCCCCATAGAATTTGATGAATCTGATGCAGATCCCTGGACAATAACGGCTAGAGGCAAAGATTTTACACCGCCTCGTAAATCCGCACTTTCTCCATATGGGCTGAATTTTAAATCACAGGTCTATTCACCGGATAGATTACTGTATCCACTGAAAAGAATCGATTTCAACCCCGCTGGTGATCGCAACTGCAAGAACAGGGGAATATCCGGTTATGAAAGGATCAGCTGGGATGAAGCTTTAGATATCGTTGCCGGTGAAATCAAACGAGTGAAAAAGGAATATGGTGCGAGTGCAATTTTGACCAGCACCGGCTCGCACCATATGTTCGGGAATGTGGGCTATTTTATGAGCGCACAAAGAAGGTTCATGAATCTGATTGGTAATACCTTTGTCGTGCAAAATGCTGATAGTTGGGAAGGGTGGTACTGGGGCGCCATGCACCACTGGGGGAACAGCATGCGGCTCGGTGGCGCTGACAGCTGGGGACTCGTTGAGGAGGCTCTAAAACATTGTGAGATGATGGTGTTCTGGTCGAGCGACCCCGAATCCACCGCAGGGGCTTACGGAGGGATGGAAGGGAGCATCCGTCGTCTCTGGCTCAAGGATCTGGGAGTAAAGTTCGTGCACATTGATCCTTTTTATAACCATACTGCTGCACTGCTTGGAGGAAAGTGGCTGGCGCCCAGGCCTGATTGCGGGAATGCAATGGCATTGGCCATTGCCTATGTTTGGATCGCCGAAGATCTCTATGACAAGGAGTATGTGAGAAACCGCACAACAGGGTTCGATGAATGGAAGGATTACGTCTTAGGTAAAGAGGATGGCATACCCAAAACGCCGGAGTGGCAGGAAAACGAGACAAATGTTCCTGCCAGAGACGTCAGGGCGCTTGCAAGGGAGTGGGCATCGAAGAAAACCTTTTTGGCTGCCGGAGGAGGAGGGAATGTTCTGGGTGGTGCTTGCAGGGCAGCAACGGGAATAGAATGGGCTCGTTCCATGGTCTATCTGGCAGCAATGCAAGGCCTGGGAAAAAAGGGGATCAACATGGGAAACATGCAGGCGGGTACTCCGATCAATGCCACGTTTTTCTTCCCAGGCTATACTGAAGGAGGGTTCTCCGGTGATTTCAACTTTACCGCCCTAGCGGTCAATATGTTTAACAGAATGCC
>DATKLV010000257.1:0-6617 GCA_035542255.1 Desulfomonilia bacterium
ACCTCGCTGCGGATGAGGTTGCGTGCCAGCCTCGTGTCGTCGTTTGTCCGGTCGTTAACGTAACGTATTCCTTTTTGTAATGCATATTCCGAAACCCGGCTCCGTGAAATTCCCAGCATCGGTCTGATAACGCCGTCAGGCCTTCTGTACTCCATTCCAGAGAGTCCCCGGATGCCTGTCCCCCTTATAACTCTGTACAGGACGGTCTCGGCCTGGTCGTCAAGGGTGTGGCCGGTGGCGGCATGGTCGTAGGCATAGCGCTGCCTTAAGCCCTGGATGGCGTCATAGCGTCTCTTCCGTGCTTCCTCTTCGAGATTGGCCGTGTTCGGGTCCATGTTGAGCTCCACCAGGTGGAATTCCAGGAAAAGATCGCTGCACCTGTCCTGTACGAAACGGGCATCACTTCCGGATTCATCTTTGCGAAGGCCGTGGTCGACATGGATCACGCCGAGCCTGAGATCCATTCCGTCACGGGTGCCTTGCATGAGGTCGAGGAGGACCATGGAGTCGATCCCGCCTGAAACACAGATGAGGACGGAATCGCCCCGTTTCACGCAACATGGCCCTGTGAGAGCGCTCGTAAAGTCATTCCGGAGGGTTTGCTGTGCGCCATGAAAATGCATTAAAACTTCATTTAGTACCGAAGACGCTTCCGGTCAAGATCTACCTGGGCAGGAGAGTCTTTCCAAATTGCATGATCAACCATGTCATTTCGAAGGAATGAAATAACTGATAAATCCTTGTCCCGACCAAGCCGGTAGATCGGTAGATTGCACATAGCTCCATCAACTCAACATTCTTTGTAACGGAATCTGTCCGGACAGACTGTCCGGTATGATCAGAATAATATCTTGTCCTTAGGAATCAGGATGACATCATCCGGGATGAGCAGGTCCTCATTTTCATGGTTTCCGCCATGATGTGCCCGGTTCTCCCTCCTGGGCTCGGCAAAAGGGTCAAGGTCATATTCGAGCTTAACCACATTAAACTCAACCGACGAATACATGTGGAGATTGATCTTTTCAAAGACCTTGAGCATCTTGGAGTTCTCCTCCCAGATGTATGCCCTGAAGACCGAAAAGCCGAGCTCCGGCGCCACTTCGGTCATGGTCTTCAAGAGATACGTACCTAGCCCGATATTCTGCCACTCAGGATGGACCATGGCCGCGAACTCGCATGTCCTTCTTTCGGTTTCCTCTTCGTCGATTATGATATGGGTAATCGCGACTATGCTTGTGGTTCCTGCATGAGGCGCCTCGACAACCAGAGCAAGAGAGTTCTTGTAGTCGCAGTTGACCATCTGCTGGGCCTGGCGGTGGTGCAGTGAGGTGAGGTGGATATGGAACCGGTTGAACTTTTCATCGCTGCTCATTGAGTAGAACAGGTTCTGCACAGCCCTTTCATCCGTGATCTTGACCGGCCTGATAAAGACCTCTTTGTCGCCGAAGGTGTGCCGGTGCTCGTATGCTGCCGGATAGAGCGAGTCTTCAGGCGGCAACACCTGATCGGGGTAGATGTAGTTCATCCTCTTTGCCTCATCAAGCAGCCACTTCCGGAATTTCGGGTGAGCTATGGTAATGAGCTCGAGCACCCGCTCCCGGATGGATTTGCCGAAGAGGTTCACGCTGCCGTATTCGGTGACCACATAACTGACATCCGTCTGGGTCGTCAGGATCCCGATCTTTGATTCGGTGAACCGGGGCACGATGCGGGATATGCTCCCGTCACGCGATGTCGACCTCAGCGCTATGATGGCTTTGCCGTCTTTTGTGAGTTGGGCGATCCTGTTGAAATGGGGCTGGCCCAGTGCTCCGAAGTGTGCTCCCTGCTCTCCCAGCGCTATGCACGACTGTCCGGTGAGGTCGATCTCGACTGCGCCGTTGATGGCAACGAACGGGGCCTTGTCAAGGATCGCCTGCGGGTTGCTCACATTCGTCAGAGGTCTCATTTGTATCTGCTCATTCTGCCTGACGAAATCGAACATCGGTTCCGACCCGATGCAGAAAGAGCCTGTGATCATGTTGCCCTTCGGTATGGCGCCTGATTTGACCAGGTCGAGGATGGTATCCGTGATGATCTCTGAGTGAATGGACAGGTTTTTCTTGTCCGTCATGGACTTGAGCGCCGCATCGGGGATCCTGCCGAATCCGATCTGGATGGTGGAGCCGTCTTTTACCAGACTTGCCACGTTCTTGCCGATCTCTTTTGTTTCAAAGTCGAGGTCTTCTGCAGGGCTGTTTACCAGCGGTTCGTCGAACTCCACGATATGGTCGATTTCCGATATGTGCACGAGGCTTTCACCACAGGTGAAGGGCATATGTTTATTGACCTGGGCCACGACAATGTCGGCATGATCTATCATGGATCTGACGATATCCACGGTCACGCCGAGGCTCATAAATCCTTTCTTGTCAGCGGGGCTCAACTGGATGATGGCCGTGTTGATCCTTATGGAGCCTTCCTGGATGAGTCTTTCAAGCATGTCGGATGAAAGGGGAATATGGTCGGTCTTGCCCGTGGAGAACGGCCCGGACAGACCGGGAGATACAAAGAATGAATGTATGCGGAACCTGGATCCTGCTTCCCCTCCGAAGTCGGAATAGGTGCGCAGCGGGATGGTTGTATAAACCTGGACATCGCTTAAACCCGTGTTTTCGAGTATGAGCTTCCGCACGAGGTGCTGCGGCTCTGCACATCCTGATTCAACGAACATGCTTGATCCGGGGTGTACGGAATCCAGGATTTCCTCTGCGGTTACCTTTTTTTTGAGGTACTCTTCCATCACTTGGTCACCCTCCTTTTCATGCCGTTCCATTCGATTACACATGGTGAAAATACCTATTATTGTCGTATCGTCACCATGTCTGTTATTTATAACAGCATTTCATGAGCCAGGGGGGGTGCCCCTCATATGTTTATGCTATTCTTCGGGAAATTCGGTTCCCTTGAGAAGCTCCATGGCCCCGATCATCCTGTCTCTTTCCTTAAGCCGTGCCAGGGCTTCGGGAGATTCCTGAAACTTTTCCAGCGCATGGAAGAACCTGTCAAGGACATCGTCCTTGAAGGTGGGGATGAGAAAGATATGGGTGTGGGGGATCCTGCGCCCCCGTGCGTACATGAACACGAAGTCGGGCGAAAGCGCCTTCATGAGCTTGTTGGCACAGATTCTGGCCACGCGGAACAGACTTTCGGTCTCCTCGACGTTCAGCTCGTGCCACCAGGTGACGTGCCTTTTGGGTATGACCAGGCAATGTCCCTTGGTATAGGGGTGAATGTCAAGGATGCACAGCGACAGGTCTTCCTCATAGACCTTGTATGCATCTGCCTTGCCCTCGATGATGTCGCAGAATATGCAGTGAGATCCGCCCTCGTCCGTCATATGCGCCCCTTTCATCACCGCCCTTGGCATTTGAAAGTGCCGGTGCCACGGTACCTTTGCCTGGCCGGACAGTGTAAGAATTTCAGCTGTTGCCTTATACCCTTCATTAACCATATAACATGTCTGCATGATAGACTTTTTCACTTTCGCACCCATTCCGCATGAAAGGAAGGCTTAGCATCCCATGAAGGTGCTCTTCACCGGCGATCTCCACGGCAAGCGGTCCCTGTATGAAGATATGGAGGATCTTGCAGTCAAAGAAGGGGTGGAGTGTATCCTCCTGGGCGGCGACATCCTCCCCACGCTGATCCCCAGTCCCATCGCGCTGATCAACGGCCGGGCCGGCTTTCAGGACGACCTGAAGAACCAGTTCCGTTTCGTCGAGGAATATCTCGCCGTGGACTTCGCATCCTTCCTGGAATCGCATCCCGGCATGAAGACCCTCTACATACCGGGCAATCACGACTGGATCCCCGCCCTCGAGCGCATCGCATCCGCCCTTCCCCGGGCCGACAACATCCACGGGAAGACAGTGCTATTGGGCGGCATTGTTTTTTTCGGCTATGCCTGCGTGACCGATTCGACATTCTGGGTGAAGGATTATGCACGCAGGGACTACCGTTCAGACTCCTACGTGCCGAGCAAGTTCGCCATCGTGAGCGACACGGACAGGCTCCGGTCGAGCCCGGATGGCGAATATGCCATGAAGAACCCGAGCATCGAGGAAGATCTCTCGAACGTCTCGTTCGACGACCCCGGCCGGACCATCTGCATGTTCCACTGCCCGCCGTATGGTACCGGCCTCGACACACTGCACACCGGCAGGCCGATCGGCTCCAGGGCCATAAGGGACTTCCTCGCGAGGACCCAGCCCGTGTTGAGCCTGCACGGACACATCCACGAGTCCCCCTACCTGTCCGGGATGTATCGGACCCATATCGGCAAATGCCTGTCAGTGAACCCCGGCCAGGGCCCCAATCTGTTCCATGCCGTGGTATTCGACACCGACGACCCGGAGAACACCATGACCCACAACCTTTTCGGCAAGGCCATGCCGGCCGAAGACATGCACAAGCTCATGCCCGAGCGACTCATGAGAAAGGTCAAGGCATTCTTCATGGACACTGTCCTCAAAGGGTGATGGGGATGAACACAAAGCCAAGCCGGCTTGTATTATGGCCTATCTCGATAAGAATTTATCTGCTCGCGATGCGGCATGGTCCCCTCTCCCCATGGACCATGGGGAGGGGTCAGTGTGAGGGGCCCTCGATGTACTCAGCTCTCGCGTATTGCCAAATCCACATTCGTCATTAATATCCTGTCAGGCAGCTGCGGCTGCTTATCTGTTACCGAAATGAGGAGGAAAGACAATGGACGAGCAGCAATTCAAACAACATGGGGCTTTCAGTTGGTGTGAGCTGGTGACACCGGATGTTGCTGCGGCAAAAGCCTTCTACACCAAATTGTTCGGGTGGGACACTGAAGATATGTCAATGCCGGGGATGACCTACACCGTGGTCAAAGCGGGAGGCAAGGGTATTGGCGGCATCATGCCGATCCCGAGAGACGCCAAGGGGATGCTGCCGATGTGGGGTGCGTACGTCACCGTTGATGACGTTGACGCGACGGCGCGGAATGCGGAAAAACTCGGCGCCAAGATATTGATGCCGCCAACGGACATACCAACCGTCGGCCGATTTTGTGTGATTCAAGACCCGCAAGGTGCCGTGATTAACGCCATTACCTACAAATAAATGTAACCGTTCGCCGAGGTCTGATGATATGGAAATTATGAATGCAGTACTGGCTGTCAAGATGTAGGTTGGGTTGAGGATCGAAACCCAACACGACTTTTCCGCAGCATGAACTGCAATGATAACATCCAAGATGTTTATGGAGGAGGGCCGGAGCATCCCCAACCATCCCACCCTTTACGGACGGAGTCTGCGCGCGTTTATGCCATGCGGTCGAGGGGGCTTTGCAGGTTGCGGATGTCACGATTCATTACATGGGTATAAATCTCGGTGGTTTTTAGATCCGCGTGGCCGAGCAATTCCTGAAGGACTCTGATGTTGACCCCGTCCTCCAGCATGTGGGTGGCAAAACTGTGTCGCAGGGTGTGGCATCCGACCTTCTTGACAATGCCGGCTTGCTGCGCGGCACGTTTTACCGCTTTTTGCAGGCCCGATTCAAGGACATGATGGCGCATCTCTTTGCCGGATCGCGGGTCAATTGATCTCTCCCTGGCCGGGAAAACCCACTGCCACCCGGTTTGCCTTGAAGCATTGCGGTATTTCCGGGCAAGGGCCTCTGGCACATGGACATCTCCGTAGCCGGCCTCGAGATCCCGATGGTGGAGGACCTTCACCGCCTCTATTTGCCGATGCAGCTCTTGGCTCAGGTTCCTTGGAAGGATGGTCGTCCGGTCCTTACCGCCCTTGCCGCCGCGGATGAAGATGAGGTTCTGGCCGAAGTCCACATCCTGAACCCGCAGACGGATGCACTCCATGAGGCGCAGCCCGCTGCCGTAAAGAAGCTTTGCCATGAGCGCATGCTTGCCCTCTATGGCAGCGAGAAGGTTCTGGATCTCGGGCTTTGTAAGGACCGTGGGCGGCCTTGGCAAGCGCTTGCTGCGGGCCGGTGCGATTTCGCCCTCAAGAGGCTTGTCAAGAACATCACGGTAGAGAAAGACGAGTGCGTTTAATGCCTGTCTCTGGGTGGATGCGGATATTTTTCCCTCGGTTGCGAGGTGCGAAAGAAATCTCTCCACATCCTTTGCGCCGAGAACTCTCGGGTGGGTTTTACCTCCGAAGTGATGGATGTAACGGAGAATCCATTGACAATAAGTCTGCTCGGTCCTGTATGCATAGTGGTGGTAACGCAGAACCTCACGCACCTGGTCCATCAGTTTGAGTTTGGGATTCGGATGGAACTTCGGTTTATTTTCCATGTTTCATATGATAATATCAAAATAAGAGGACTCTTTCAAGTTCTTAGGTAATAAGTGGAAAGAAGGGTAGGCGATTTTACATGTTTAACTACTGGTTATCACAATAAGTGGATTTCTTGTCCATCTACATGGGTTTCTATGATGGACAACTTTCCGCTTATTAAACTGTTGGAGCTAGTGCAGATTAGATGAAAAAGACAGTATCAATATCTTTGACTCATAGTTATTTCGGAGCTCTCAAGAAACTTGGAAAAAGTCTTGATAATGAGGGAATGCGGATTCCCTATA
>DATKLV010000258.1:0-6115 GCA_035542255.1 Desulfomonilia bacterium
ATATAAAAAAGGGCCTAACCAAAGATTGGGGAGTATTTGTTGGCGAGACTTTTGGATATTCTGTCGTTGAAGGGACTGAGGTGGAAATTGCCATCCAGTTACAACAGTACACCCCGTTTGTCTATTTCAAGGTCTACCCAATTGGCTCAGTAGCTCAAACAGAGGAAATGATTAAAGCCTTGACCCAGTGATTATGCAAGCTCAAGCGATTATGTGGAAGGATGGTGTTGTCAATCATATCAGATCAAAAGGCTTCCCCTCCATATCAAACAATTTGAAGAGCAATCGAGGCGGTTGTGAATGGTTTCAGAAGGAAATGAAAAGAAAAAAAGGAGGATAAATCATGGCAAGGGTTCATAAGAACATTGAAATCAATGCTCCCGTTGAGAAGGTTTTCTCTTATATTGAGGACCCCAAAAACGATACCGAATGGATCACAAACATGGTCGAAGTCAATGATGTAACAGGGTCCGGTGTTGGTAAACACTTTAACTGGGTCTGGAATATGGCAGGGATAAAATTCAAAGGAGAAAGCACATATACTGAGGATATCCCGAACAAACGAATTGCATTCATAAGCAAAGGCGGTATTGATGCCAAGTGGGATTTCAAGTTCGAGTCCAAGAAGAACGTGACAATCCTGGACCTGGATATTGAATATTCGATCCCGGTTCCAGTTTTGGGAAAACTGGCGGAAAAAATGATTCTGAAGCATAATGAACGAGATGCCGACATGGCTCTTGGGAATCTCAAGGACAGATTAGAGTCATAAGGCCTGATCCCGTTTTAACATAGGACTCAAGAGCAATTAGAAAAAGTACCTCAACAGAAAAATAAAGACCGGACATAAAAACCCTGCCTTTATTTTTTCAGGAGGGTATCCTTGGCATTCACCTTTTCCGGCCGCCTAAACGGCCAAGTTTTCGTGCTGCAGCAAGTCCCGCCCCATCACTCTCTACTCACAGCCGGTTTCATTTATATTCGTAAAACCCTTTCCCGCTCTTCCGGCCGAGCCATCCAGCCTCGACATATTTTCTGAGCAGGGGGCAGGGGCGGTACTTGGAGTCGCAGAAGCCGTTGTACAGGGTCTCCATGATGGCAAGGCAGGTGTCCAGGCCTATGAGATCGGCAAGCGTCAGAGGACCCATGGGGTGGTTCATGCCCAGCTTCATGACCGTGTCGATCGATTCCCTGGTGCCCACACCGTGGTAGAGGCAGTAGACCGCCTCGTTGATCATGGGCATGAGGATGCGGTTGGATATGAAGCCCGGAAAGTCGTTGGCCTCGGCAGGGGTCTTGCTGAATTTCAGGGCCAGGTCCCAGGTCACCTTGAAGGTCTCCTCCGAGGTGGCTATGCCCCGGATGATCTCGCAGAGCTTCATGACAGGGACAGGGTTCATGAAGTGCATGCCGATGACCTTTTCAGGCCGCTTGGTCTTGGATGCGACCCTGCCGATGGGGATGGACGAGGTGTTGGTGGAGAGTATTGCATGCCCCGGGCATACCGCATCGAGCTCCTTGAAGATGGAAAACTTGAGTTCCTCTCTCTCTGAAGCGGCCTCTACCAGGAAATCGGCGCCAGCCAGATCCTTGAGGCTGGTGCTGCCCTTTATCCTGCCGAGGATGAGCTTTGAATCGTCTTCCTTAAGTGTGCCTTTTTCCACCTGTCTGCTCAGATTTTTTGTAATGGCCTTGATGCCTGAATCCACGAACTGATCGCCGATATCGTTCATGATGACATTGAGCCCGCTTGCAGCCGCAACCTGGGCGATGCCGTTTCCCATCTGTCCCGCGCCTATTACACCGAAGGTCTTTATCTCCATGGCCTGCTCCATCCTTTACGCGCGCTTTACGATCAAGGCCACCGCCTCTCCGCCTCCCAGGCAGAGCGTGGTCAGCCCGACGGTCTTGTCCCTGCGCCTCATCTCGTGGATCATGGTCGTGAATACACGAGTGCCGCTCGATCCGATGGGGTGCCCGAGGGCAATGCTGCCGCCGTTCACATTCACCCTGTCCATGTCGATGCCGAGCTCCCGGACCACCGCAAGGGTGGACCCTGCAAAGGCCTCGTTGATCTCGAAGAAGTCGATGTCCTTGAGCGCCATCCCCTCTTTTTTCAGGACCTTGGGTATAGCGAGGATCGGGGCCACGAGCACGTACTTCATATCGAGCCCCGCACTGGCCTGGGCCCCTGCGGTGGCGAGGACAGGACACCCAAGCTCTTTGGCCTTGTCCTTTGCCATGATCACCACGGCCGAGGCGCCGTCGGATATGGCCGAGGCGTTCCCCGCCGTGGTCAGGCCGCCCTTCTTGAAGGCAGGAGGCATCTTGGCGAGCTGCTCATAGGTCGTTTCCCGGGGGCACTCGTCCACGCTGAAGATCTTGGGGTCGCCTTTTCGCTGGGGCACGCTCACGGGCACGATCTCCTCGGCGAACTTCCCCGTCCGGATGGACTTCATGGCAAGGCTGAAGGAACGCTCGGCATAGCGGTCCTGGTCCTCGCGCGAGATGAGGTATTTCTCCGAGCAGAGCTCGTTGGATATGCCCATATGGAAGTCGTTTATCACGTCCCACAGACCGTCATGGACCATGTGATCCTGTATCTGGCCGGTGCCCATGCGGTATCCGAAGCGCGCCTTGTCAAGATAATAGGGCGCCATGCTCATGCTCTCCATGCCGCCGGCGATGGCGATATCCGCATCACCTGTCTGGATGGCCTGGATCCCGAGCATCATGGCTTTCAAGGCCGAGCCGCACACCTTGTTGATGGTGAAGCACCCCGTTTCCCAGGGGAGCCCGGCATGAACTGCTGCAAGCCTGGCAGGATTCTGTCCGTGGCTGCAGGGCAGCACCATGCCCATGATGACCTCGTCCACATGCTTCTTTTCGATTGCCGACCTTTTGATTGCCTCTTCGATGACTATGGCCCCGAGCCTGACCGGGCTGAACTGGGCTAATGATCCGTTAAAGCTGCCGTTGGGTGTCCTGACCGCTGCCGTGACGACGACTTCCCTCATGTTACCTCCCTGCAAGCTACTTTTTAACGCTGTACAGGACTTCCTTGCCCCTGAAGACAGAGGAGCCATCAAGCTCTTCCTCGATGCGCAGGAGCTGATTGTACTTGGCCAGGCGCTCGCTCCTCGATGCGGATCCGGTCTTGAGCTGACCTGCATTGGTTGCTACGGCAATGTCTGCGAGCCAGGCGTCCTCGGTCTCACCGGAACGGTGAGAAAATACCGTGGTGAACCCGGCCCTGCGGGCCATCTCTATGGTCAGCATGGTCTCTGTCAATGTGCCTATCTGGTTAACCTTGATGAGGACCGAGTTGGCGGCCTTTTCCTTGATGCCGCGGGCAAGGAACTTGGCATTGGTGACAAACAGGTCATCGCCCACGATCTGAATCTTGCTCCCGAGTCGCTTCATAAGTTTCTTCCATCCGTCCCAGTCGGCCTCGTCGAGACCGTCTTCGATGGATACGATGGGGTACTTGGCCACGAGGGATTCATAGAAGTCGATCATCTCTTCCGAGGTTCTCTCAGGGTCCTTCTCGGATGCCAAAATGTACTTGCCGTCCTTGAAGAAGGAGCTGGCTGCCGCATCGATAGCGATGGCGACATCCTGACCCGGCTTGTATCCGGCCTTTTCAATCGCCTGAACAATGAGCTCGAACGGTTCCGAATTGGACTTCAGATTGGGCGCAAACCCGCCCTCATCGCCGACGCCGGTTGCATAGTCGTTTTTGATGAGTATGTCGCGCAGGGCATGAAAGGTCTCGGCTGCATAGCGGATGGCCTCTCGGAAGTTGGGGGCGCCTATGGGCATGATCATAAACTCCTGCAGATCCACGTTGTTGTCAGCGTGCTTGCCTCCGTTGATGATGTTAAGCAGCGGCATAGGGATCTCGCGTGCGAACGACCCTCCGACATAGCGGTAGAGCGGCAGCCCGAAGAAGTTTGCGCCGGCGCGCGCCACGGCTACGGAAACACCGGTGGTTGCATTCGCCCCGAGCTTGGACTTGTTTTCGGTCTCATCCAGTTCTAGGAGCAGGTTGTCGATACCCACCTGGTCAAGTGCATCCATACCCACCAGTGCTGGAGCGATCTTCTTGTTTACGTTTTCCACCGCCTTGGTTGTTCCTTTGCCTCGATACCTCTTGGGGTCTCCGTCTCTGAGCTCAACGGCCTCGCTGGCCCCGGTGGAAGCTCCCGACGGAACGGCCGCCCTGCCCATATCGCCGGTGGAAAGGTAGACATCGACCTCGACGGTCGGATTTCCCCGTGAATCAAGAATTTCCCGTGCTAAGACATCGAGTATCTCACTCATATCAGTTCCTCCTCATAAGGGTGTGTTAGCTATCAGTGTCGGACCGTATCAGGTTGATTCATTCACCTCAAGAATAATAGCAAAGAAAACCATTCTTCGCTAGGATCAAGAAGAGATGATGAAATTTTTATAAAGAGGTTTTTCTTGATCCAGGGCATGACTAAGCTATTATTCCTCGTATGGAATATTTCTCACCTGGTTCTGGTTATGGAAGACAGGTAATGATGAGGAGGAGCCGCATGAAAAAATTGATCCATCTGGCCATGTTGATTTCATTTCTCTTCGCTGTGCTGTTTATTGCAAATGCAGTGGCCGGGCAATGCTCCGAAGCCCTCATTAAGGCGATGAAGGACGAAGGCCTGTCAGACGGCCGGATCAAAAGCATATGCTCCAGAGCGGAAACGTATGCCCACAAGAAGAGTTCTGCGTTCACTCCTGAAAAAATCAGACAGGACCTTGTCGGGAAGAGCGTCGGCCCCGAATCTCCTGTCAAGGTCAGAGCCAATGAAGGAAACACCTCAGGGATGCCTTCTTATGATGTTTATACTACCGTGCCCATGGGGCTGATATTCGACGAGACCAATATAAGTGACATCAGTGTTCTTGACACGAAGACCCATGGCAATACATCGCAGGTGATTGTTCATGTCGATACCGTTTCAAGCTGTTCAGGCAAGCTGAGGCTCTCTTACGAGTTGATTGCAGGCGAATGGGTCCTGCGGCAGATCGAGAATCTGGACTTCAAGCAGCAGTGAAACGTTGCCCTCTGAGAGGATGTGGCTGAGAGGGATGGATTCGAACCACCATAACGAGATCCAGAGTCTCGTGTCCTGCCAGTTAGACGACCTCTCATTATCTCTCATATACCATCTTCGTGTATTCTTTTCGATGATATTTCAATGCCGGGGCATGGGAAAAAAGGGATCGTGGGATGCAATATCTGCCTGGTTGATGCGCGATATATCACCCATAACCTTAATGAATCACGACAATTTATTTCATGGCATGCCCGTTGCTTTAACAAAATCATAACAAATGAGGAGGTATGCACATGAGTATCAACGGGATCAGCATTTATACCGCGCTCAGTGCCTTGTACGGGCAGGATCTCAATGCGGGAACATCATCTGATCCGCTCCTGGAAGTGGATAATACAAAACAATCCGATATATTTTCAACCCTGGGGACTGCCGGCTCATCTTCACTATACGACTCGGTTGACTTGTCTCAGACCGCCGGATTTTTCAGTAAGCTTAAACAACTTGAGCAGTCCGATCCCGACAAGTATACGGCAGTTGTAAAAAAGCTGGGGGAAAAATTGCAAAATGCCCGGGGCTACGAGGGACAAGTATTCGCCCTTCTTGCCCGACAAGTCGCTGAAGGAGCGGATATAACAGAGGTGATAACCCAGAACTCTACCGGCACAGACCTCTCACAATCGACGGGGACCGGTTCCAGTCAAATCAAGCAGCTTATCTCCGACATACTCAGCAAATTAAACAGTGATACGTAAATGTCCGGAAGGTAACACCTGTTGGAAGAAACCATGTTCAGGCAGGTAGAATGAAGTAGGGGTCCTAGAGCCCCACCACGAAGCAGTTGAACCCCTGTGAGGTGCAGGTCTGCTCAATGGATCTTGCCAGTTCAATGGAGCTAAAGGCGCCGTAGCGGACGCGATACACGGTATTGCCGTAGACCTTTGCTTCCTCGATGTTCGGTGTGTAGCCCCTTGCCTCGAGCATGATCACCAGTTTTCGGGCATTGTCCATTTCAGAGAATGCGCCGAACTGCA
>DATKLV010000259.1:0-4588 GCA_035542255.1 Desulfomonilia bacterium
GAAATGGGATCGAAGAACAGAAGAAGATGCGCCGGGCACTCATCAGATCAATCCCCGCATCTATGTTGTATCTCCCGAGCCGACGGCATCCAGGGAAACAACACCGGTTTTTGACAGCGCTGATCTTCTCGACAGGTTCGACGGCGATGAAGGACTTGCCCGGATGATTCTCGATACATACTTCAGAGACATACCAGGCACGATCGACCGATTGAAGGCCGCGATCGACAAATCCGACATGTCAGAAATCGGCCTCCATGCACACACGATTAAGGGTGCATCCGGTAATGCCGGAGGGATGGCGATGCGAGAGCTCGCATTCATGATAGAGAAGGCCGGAAAGTCAGGTGACCTTGATACGGCTTCTCTCATTATGTCCGAGCTTTTACACCAATTTAATCTTTTCAAAGTCACTGCCGAAAAGAGTGGATGGGTTAAAAGGGAAGGAATTTAAAATGAAAACGCTCATCGTCGAAGATGAACTGACAAGCAGGATAATCCTGCAAAGGATTCTATCGCCCTATGGAGAAGTACATTTATCCCTTAATGGCGGCGAAGCGATCGATGCCTTTAAAAGCGCTCTCGATCAAGGCTCTCCTTTTGATCTTATCTGCATGGACTTCATGATGCCTGAGCTTGACGGTCGGACTGCGCTGGTCCGCATCAGGACCATCGAAACGGAAAAAGGGATAAACCAGGCGGATAGGGTTAAGGTCATCATGACGACCGGCTTGAGAAATATCAATACCGAGTATGACGATATCACCTCTCTCTGTGATGCTGTAATCCAAAAACCGGTCCGCAAGGACAACCTCACACAATTTCTTCAAAAGATCATGAAGATCAGCCCGATTTCTTTATAGGCAGTCATGCAAGCGAACATCCTGCTTATCCGATCTCGACCAATTGAGATCATCCGAACTTGGACAACTAGAGAATTGATGACTCCTTGCGCCCGGGGAATGCAAGCCCGTTTTAAGAGGAGAGGAAAAAGAGGGCGTTTTCCCTCTCTGAGCGGGAAATCTCCAGCTCAGAAAGATGAAACGCCCCCTTCAGTGTCTACGTTTTTTACTTGCCCTTGTTGACGGTTTCTTTCAGGGCCTTTCCTGCCTTGAATCGAGGAACTTTGCTCGCCTTGATCTTGATCTTCTTCTGGGTGCGCGGGTTGATCCCTTCGCGTGCAGCCCTCTTGGCGACTTCGAACGTGCCGAAACCTACCAAGGTGACCTTCTCGCCCTTCTTAAGCGCGGCCTTGATGGCGTCCAGAATGGCATCAACCACTGTTGCCGATGATACCTTTGATTTGCCCGTCTTCTTTGCAATTGCATCAACCAGTTCCGACTTCGTCATACAACTTCCCCCTCTAAATTGTTTATTTTCCTGCTCCCACGGCCACATTCATGCCTGGAAACAAGTGTTCACCACATTCTTCGGCTACAGGCTCTTGAAACATTAATTTCTTTAAAACCTTACAGCTATTTCAGCACCATATTGTCGATGAGTCGTGTGTTCCCCACCTTTACCGCCAAGGCCATGACTGCTTTTGAATCTATGCTCTCGATGCATTCCAGGGTGTCCGGATGAATGATCTCCACGTAGTCCATAACAGCTTCCGGCGTGGAAGATATCATATCGATCGCCATCTGTCTGATCTTGGCGGCATCATATTCTCCATGCTTCACAAGCCCTTTTGCCTTGATCAGTGCGTGGCTGAGCACTAGTGCACTTTTGCGCTGATCAGGGCTGAGGAACTTGTTGCGGGAGCTCATGGCAAGACCGTCTTCCTCGCGTACCGTCGGATGGGCTATAATCTTCACTTTCATGTTGAGATCACCAACCATGCGTTTGATGACGACGAGCTGTTGATAGTCCTTCTCGCCGAAGACGGATACATCAGGTTCGATAATGTTGAAGAGCTTTGCTACAATGGTGGTTACGCCGCGGAAATGAGTAGGCCTGGCAATACCGCAGAGTTTTCCGGTAATACCTTCCACGTTCACATAAGTGGAATACCCTTTAGGGTACATCTCTGATGCATCGGGGTAGAAGATGCACTCCACCCCGACACCTTCGGAAAGTCGTTTGTCACGATCGAAATCACGGGGATACTTTCCCAGGTCTTCATTTGGTCCGAACTGGGTCGGATTAACGAATATGCTTATGATGAGATGGTCGGCCAGTGACTTCCCTTCACGCATGAGGTCAAGGTGGCCGGCATGGAGGTAACCCATGGTCGGCACGAGGCATATGGTTTCGCCGCGTTGTTTGATGGCCTTTACATAAGCCTTCATGGCAGTGACCGTGGTGATGACGTCAATCATCAGGAGCTCCTAGCTCTTGAAGCAATGCTCTTCATCCGGAAACACCCCGCTTCTTACCTCTTTTGCATAGACATCAACGGCATCCTTGATAATATCATGCAGATTAGCATAGCGCTTGACGAACTTGGGCTTGAATTCCTTATTCATACCCAGCAGGTCTTGAATAACCAGGACCTGGCCGTCGCATTTTGCACCCGCACCAATGCCGATCGTCGGGATGGAAAGGGCCTCGCTCACTTCCCCGGCCACGTCTGCCGGTACGCATTCAAGCACCAGCGAAAAGATACCGGCATCCTGGAGCAGGAGGGCGTTTTCCTTCAGCAGCCTTGCCGCATCCACGCCCCTTCCCTGCACCTTATAACCACCGAAGGCATGGATGGACTGCGGAGTGAGTCCCAGATGGCCCATCACCGGGATGTCGGCCTTGACAATGACTTTTACCTGCTCGATGACCCGCTGACCTCCTTCGAGCTTCACGGCCTGGGCTCCCGCCTCCTGAAGAAAACGGCCTGCATTGCGTACGGCGTCCGCGATGCCGGTTTGGTAAGAGAGGAACGGCATATCTGCTATTACAAGGGCCTTGGGCTTTGCACGGGTGACGCTCTGTACAAACTGGAGCATCATTTCCATGGTGGCGCCCAAGGTGTTGTCCAGTCCGGCCATCACCATGCCGCCGGAATCACCTACTAGGATGATATCTATATCGGCTTCGTCCACGATGCGTGTCATGGTCGCATCATAGGAGGTGACCATGACGATGGGTTGTTTTCCTTTCTTGTTGAGGACGTCAAGGACCGAGACGGACTTCTTCATACCTACCCCCCTCCAAATCAAGCCTACACTTGATTCTGTAAACGATCAAGGGAATTTTCTCGCTAAAAGGGCTTTCCATGATTTTTTATTCCGATTCATGATGCCTCGCTGAAACGCTAAAATCACGATACCAATGTAAAACCTTTTGAGTCATTTTCTTGAAAGAGCATAAGAATTGAGCTGGAACTGGAGACATCTGCAGAGGACTTTTCCATGATTCATAAGACAGAACTCTCAGATCTCCTGTCTCAAGATCCTTATCAGCTTTGAGTCCGAAGGGATAGGATTTGCGTTCCCGATTCAGCTGCCTGCTCACAAGGAACAGACTGCGAGCAAAGACCGTTGAACCTTAAAGAGTGCCCAGCCAGCTCAGTGTTTTTCCCAGTATGCGGGCATAGTTCTGCTCTTCGTTAATACCGGAGTCGGCCGGCATTTTGAATGAGTGCTCAGCACCTTCGACGATCTCCAGGGTCCAGGGTGTCTTAATACTGTTGAGGACATCCTTGAGAATGTTGATATCGCAGAAGGGGTCATGACTCCCGACAACAAAGAGCATCGGTGCCTTGATTCGATGGAGATGGGCATCACGTAGAATATCCTTCTTCCCCGGCGGGTGAAGAGGATATCCCATCATGATCAGACCGCTTGCATCAAAAAGCCCTGCTGCGACTGCCTGAGAGGCTATCCTGCCGCCAAGGGACTTGCCGGCCACGACGATCCTCTCAGGCTGATAGGCCGGGTGATTCTTGAAATACTGGTATACGTTCAGCCAGGTGGCCATGAGCACATCGTCGCTGTCCGGGTTTCTCCTGCCCCTGTCCCGGTAGGGGAAGTTGAACCTTATGCACAAATATCCGGCTTGCTCCAAGACGTGGGCCATATGTGTAAGCAGCGGGTTGAACATGTCGTTGCCGGCGCCATGTGCTAGGATTACTGCAGGATTGCTGGATGCATTATAGTTTTGCGGCAGCGAAACCAAGGTTGAAATCTTTCCGCCGTGCTCTGCTGGTATAAATATATATTCGTCAGCAGCCAAGCTTGCCTCCTTATCACTACAGAGAATATCTCCGTAATAAAATTCCTGCGACCCGACGAGAATGCAATACCCTCTTCAATCACATAATGATGCCCGATGTCAAAACAGAGGATTGAATTCAAGTATTTTGCTTTCTCGCTTTTCTATAAAAGTATAGTCCCGTTGCAGGGCTTCGTAAAGACCTTTGATTCAGGTGCATGAGTTCATGGAACGAGGTTCTTCATCTTTGCCTGTTTCTGTTCGTACATCATCTTATCTCCACGCTCCAGGAGTTCATCCAGGGAACATGGTTTATCCGGATCGTAACGAGCGACCCCATAGCTGATGGACAGCTTGTATGGCCTCTTCTCCTGAATGTTATGTGCGTTCAGATGTTCCCGTAATCTGGACAGGATAACCTCAGCAGTGGTTTCTCCGG
>DATKLV010000260.1:0-8271 GCA_035542255.1 Desulfomonilia bacterium
TGAACCGGCAGCTCTACGACGCCCAGATGGCCAGACGCTCCATGGACAGGATCGTGGGATACACCATGAGCCCGCTGCTCTGGAAAAAGGTCAAGCGCGGGCTTTCGGGCGGAAGGGTCCAGTCCGTTGCGCTTCGTCTCATCTGCATGCGTCAGGAAGAGATCGAGTCGTTCGTTGCGCGGGAATATTGGACCGTGGAAGCCCTCCTCATGACCCCGGCCGGCGATACCTTTGTTGCCAAGGTCGTCACCCCCAAGGAGATACCGGATGGGGATACGGCCCTTACGGTAGTGGAGCAGATAAGCCGGGCTCCGGTGATCACCATCAACAAGATCACTCGCCAGGTGCGCACCAAGAATCCGCTGCCGCCCTTCATCACCTCCACCCTCCAGCAGGCTGCATCATCACGCCTTCGGTATTCTGCCAAGAAGACCATGATGCTTGCCCAGCAACTCTATGAAGGCCTACCTGTGGGAGGAGACGAGATCACGGGCCTCATCACCTACATGCGCACCGACTCCCCGGTAGTGTCGGAAGAAGCCCTGAGCGAGGTGCGGCAGTTAATCCCGGAGGCATTCGGGCCCGCCTATCTGCCTGACAAACCCAGACGGTACAAGGCCAAGAAGACCGCCCAGGAAGCCCACGAGGCCATCAGGCCCACAAGCCTCAAGAACACACCCGAGGCATTGAGGCCCTTCCTGAACAGTGACCAGTACGCCATTTATGACCTCATCTGGAAACGCTTCATTGCATCACAGATGAACAGCGCAACCTTTGACCAGACAAACGTGGACATCTCAGCCGGTAACATAGGTTTGAAGTCCGGCGGCTCGATCATGACCTTTGACGGCTTTCTGAAGATCTACGACATCAACGGCGACGAGGATGAAAGCAAGCTGCCCGATTCCCTCAAGGAGGGCGACAACCTACGGTTACAGAAAGTAGACAAGGAACAGCATTTCACCCAGCCGCCGGCCCGTTACACGGAAGCAAGCCTCATCAAGGAGCTCGAAGACAAGGGTATCGGCAGGCCGAGCACCTATGCACCCACCCTGTCCACCATCGTTGACAGGGGGTATGTGAAAATGGAGGCGCGCTCCTTCGTGCCCACCGAGCTCGGCCGTGACGTGAATGCACTCCTGGTGAAGAATTATCCCAACATCCTCGATATCGGCTTCACCGCAAAGATGGAAGATTCGCTTGACCTCATCGAGGAAGGCCAGGAAGCCTACACCAAGGTGATGTCGGACTTCTACCGGACCTACAACACCGAGCATGAAAGCGCCCTGGTGAATATGGAGAACATACGGGCCGAGCAGCGCCCTTCAGGTATCAAATGCGAGGTATGCGGCAAGGATATGCTCATCAAGCTCGGGAAAAACGGCTATTTCCTCGGCTGCGCAGGTTACCCCGACTGCACGAACACCAAGGAGTTCACCCGTGATGAAGCGGGTAACATCCGCCAGGTGGAGGAGAAGAAGGCAGAGGAGACCGGAGAGGTCTGCGAGAAATGCGGATCCCCCATGGTGATGAAACGGGGAAGATTCGGCCCCTTCATGGCCTGCAGCAACTATCCGGAATGCAAGTACACCAAGCGCATCACCAGGGCACCGGAACCCACCGACCGGGTATGCGACAAGTGCGGGTCTCAGATGGTCATCCGGCAGGGACGTTTCGGTCCGTTCCTGGCATGCAGCGCCTATCCCAAGTGCAAGAACATCATGCCCTTCCCCCTGGGCGTCAAGTGCGCCATGCCCGGATGTAAAGGGGAGATCGTCCAGCAACGCTCGAAAAAGGGTAAGATGTTCTATTCATGTTCGGAGAAGGACTGCAAGTTCATCAGCTGGACCAAGCCCGTGATCAAAGAATGCCCGGTCTGCGGTGCCGGTTTCCTCATGAAAAAGGGAACCAGGCTTTCCTGCCCCAACCCCGAGTGCACTCACAGCGAAGATGCCCTTTCCTAGCGTACGCGTCATCGGAGGAGGGCTTGCAGGGGTTGAGGCGGCACATCTCCTTGCCCGATCCGGTGTACCTGTCGAACTGTTCGAGATGCGCCCTAAAGTGACAACCCCGGCGCATAAAACAGGGATGCTTGCAGAGCTCGTCTGCAGCAACTCTTTCAAAGGCACCGACCCCGCCACCGCCCACGGCATCCTCAAGCGTGAGATGGTTTCGCTGGGATCGCTCGTCCTCTCTGCAGCCGGGCAATCACGAGTCCCTGCCGGGAAGGCCCTTGCCGTGGACCGGGAGACCTTTTCCGACATCATAATCGGGCAAGTAGACGCTCAAAAGCTCATAACCCTGCGCAGGGAAGAAGTTAAGGAGATAGATCCGGATCAGCCCACCATCATCGCCACCGGACCCCTGACCTCTGACACACTGGCCCGGAATCTCGCAGCCATGACCGGTAGTGAGCGGCTCTTCTTCTATGACGCCATCAGCCCCATCATCGATGCGGAAAGCATCGACATGGACCATGCCTTCTCCGGAGCACGATGGTCTGATGATTGTTCGGATTACCTCAACTGTCCGCTAGACGAGGTATGCTACAAGAGGTTCGTCAATGAGGTCCTGGAGGCTGACAAGGTCCGGGCACATGAGTTCGAGGATGCCCGTTTCTTCGAGGCGTGCCTCCCCATAGAAATCATGGCGGCCCGGGGTCAGGATGCCCTTCGATACGGACCCATGCGGCCTGTGGGCCTGAAAGACCCTTCAACGGGAAAGAGGCCATATGCCGTTGTGCAGCTGAGAAAAGAGAACCTTATAGGCAATGCCTATACCATGGTCGGATTTCAGACCCGTCTCACCTTTCCCGAACAAAAGCGGGTCATCGGCATGATACCCGCCTTCTCATCGGCCGGATTCCTCCGATACGGCAGCATCCACAGGAACACCTACCTGGACTCTCCGAGGATTCTGCAGCCCGACCTGCAGTTGATAGGATACGAGAATATCTATCTCTCCGGCCAGATAACAGGTGTGGAGGGTTATACGGAGTCCGCAGCCATGGGCATCATGGCAGGTATATCCATGCTTGTCCGGCTCAAGGGGGGGCATCTCACGTCTCCCGGACCCGAGACGGCCATCGGCGCATTGATCCGCTATATCACGGACGGAACTATCAATAATTTCCAACCCATGAACGCCAATTTCGGCATCATGTCCATGCCTGATGCACCTAAGGCCGTACGCAACGAGATGAGGAGTCAGACAGCCCTGCTGGCATTCGAAGAGTGGAAGAAGTCGATTGCTGTTACGATAAAATGCGACTATCCCGCACCCCTACAACATATCCATACGGATATCCCCGACTGGAAACCATGATCCTTATAAAAGGATTACGTGGTTTTCGGTATACGTGCTGACAATACATGGAACCGGGGCAGGAAAGACCCTGCCCCGATAGCAGATTACAGCTTCATTACGTTTGATGCTTGCGGACCTTTAGGCCCGTTGGTCACTTCGAAAGTGACCTTTTCTCCCTCTGTAAGCGTCTTGAAACCGTCTCCCTTAATGGCAGAATAATGCACAAACACATCGCTGCCGCCGTCCTGCGTGATGAAACCAAACCCCTTCTTTTCGTTGAACCATTTTACTGTTCCTGTAGCCATTCATACCTCCGTTTTTTTAGGCCTTCTCCCTTGGCAAGAGGAAGAGACCCTGGTGTTAATGTCTGGAAAAAGGGTATTACCAGAATCCGGGGAAAAACTTACAGAGGGTTTTACCGCGGGTTAGCATGATAATGTCCATATTCCAGGCAGTTTCAGATATAATGCTTATCGACCTGCCTGTCAAGATCCTTCAATAAAATCTGGAGATGAAATTCAGTCTTGAACCACATCCGGCAAGCTGCTATCCCTTTATAGGTCTGTCGTTTCAATGAGGGGAGGTGAGAGAGCATGAGCGTGATCAAAGGCCTTAAACCGCCGAGTCTTTGGCATCATTTCCAGGAGATCTCACGGATACCGAGAGAATCAGGCAACGAGGCACGGGTTGCTGAGTATATCATCGGAAGGGCCAAGGCATTGAATCTTGCCTGCCGCCGGGACGAAGCAGGAAATGTCCTGGTGAAAAAACCCGGAGTTAAGGGGTTAGAGCCCGTGGTGCTTCAATCCCACATGGATATGGTATGCGAGAAGGACGAAAATACACGCCATGACTTCACATCAGACCCGATTGAGCTCGTGCGGGACAACGAATGGATAAAGGCCGCAGACACCACACTCGGGGCGGACAACGGCATAGGGGTTGCCGCCATGCTCGCTGTCATGGAGGATTCCTCTCTCGCCCACACTGATCTTGAACTTCTCTTCACCGTCGAAGAGGAGACGGGCCTTACCGGTGCAAACAAACTCTCGCTAGGATCATTCAGCGCCCAGACACTGTTCAACCTCGACTCGGAGGAGGACGGCACCTTTTACATCGGCTGCGCTGGCGGTATGAATACCGAGCTTGTCTTAGAGCCCGATTTCATGAGCGTGCCCGAAAATACCATGCCCATATCTTTAAGGGTCACAGGACTGAAAGGCGGCCATTCCGGAGGAGACATACACCGGGGATACGGGAATGCCATCAAGCTCCTGACCCGTTTTCTCCATGCCATCTATTCCGCATACGGGATCCATATCGCCTCTATAAGGGGTGGAAGCAAACACAATGCAATCCCGCGGGAGGCCGAAGCACTCATCCATGCGGAAACGCCGGACATTGAAGCGCTGCGGCAGGAAGCCGTTCACTGGAACAATATCCTGAGGCAGGAGTTCAAGAATAGAGATGATGGGGTTGCTCTCCTCCTGGACGAGTCGGACCATTGTGCATCGAGGGTGATTGATCCCGAAGGTGCGGGAATAATCCTAAATCTCCTCCAGGGGCTGCCTCATGGGGCGCTGATGATAGAGCAGGACCTCGAAGACACCGTGGTCACCTCCACCAACCTGGCAATATGCTCCTTCAGGCAGGACGACTTCGTGGTCACCACCAGCCAGCGGAGCATTATCGGGAGCGCACTGCCTGACGTTGCCCTACAGGTTTCTTCCATAGGCGAACTGGCAGGGTGCAAGGTTAATCACGGCAACTCATATCCTGCATGGAGGCCTGACCATTCTTCGCCGATAGTAAAAATCTGCACCGGTGTCTATCACGACCTGTTCGGTAATAAGCCGAAAGTGAAGGTCGTCCATGCCGGGCTGGAATGCGCAGTAATCAGCGAGCGGATTAAAGGGCTCGACATGATATCCTTCGGTCCCACTATCGAGCAGCCCCACTCGCCGAACGAACGGGTGAACATCAAGAGTGTGGAGCGTTTCTGGGAATACCTTTGTGCCTTGCTGACGCACATGGCTGGTAAAGCGCCAAGATAGATGGAGGGCCAGGCCCTGTGCCTGACCGCTGCACAGATGAATAGGCTGAAGGATTAACCTGTCCACCCGTCAAATGGGTGTATTTTGGTATGGCACAACATGCCTATTTTATACTATATTGATCAGAAGAGAGGAGGGTTTTATGTATAAGATCGATCTGCTGAACAATATCTCGGAAAAGGGCTTAAGTCTTTTCACGGAAAAATACGAGTACCGCGCCGGTATCTCCGAGCCCGATGGCATAATGGTGCGAAGCAAGGAAATGAAGGACATGCCTTTACCCCCAAGTGTGAAAGCGATTGCTCGGGCCGGTGCCGGGGTTAACAATATCCCCATCGACAAGTGTTCGGAAAAAGGCATCGTCGTCTTCAATACCCCGGGCGCGAATGCCAACGGGGTGAAGGAACTGGTCATCCTGGGCATGCTGCTGGCTTCCCGTAAGGTGACGGAGGGGATCACCTGGGCCAAGACTCTGGTGGGTGAAGGCGACAAGGTGCCCGACCTGATCGAAAAGGGGAAGTCGAAGTTCGGCGGCACAGAGATCCTGGGTAAAAAGCTGGGGGTGGTGGGCCTTGGCGCCATTGGTACCATAGTTGCCAATACCGCGGAAGGCCTGGGTATGGAGGTGTGGGGATACGATCCGTTGATGTCCATTGAAGCGGCATGGAGGCTGTCCCGCAATACCAAGAAGGCCTCCAGTCTGGATAAGCTTTTGTCCGAGTGCGATTTCATCTCGCTGCACGCCCCGCTGAACAAGGACACAAGGGGATCCATAAATGCGGATAAGTTCGCTATCATGAAGAAAGGTGCAGTGCTCCTGAACTTCGCGAGAAGGGAGCTGGTGGATACGCCGGCCCTGCAGAAGGCCATTGCCGACGGGATCGTGAGCTGCTACGTGACCGACTTCCCCGATGAGGCGGTCATCAAAACGGATAAGGTCATAGCCATTCCGCATCTGGGTGCCTCCACCGAGGAGTCTGAAGAGAACTGCGCAATCATGGCTGCCATGCAGCTGATGGATTTCCTGGAAAACGGGAACATAAAGAACTCCGTCAACTTCCCGGAGAGTTTTCTCGACAGATCCGGCAATCAGAGACTGACCATCTCGAATCAGAACGCACCGGGCATGATCGAGAAGATCACGCATATCCTGGCGGAGAACAAGATCAACATCGCCGACATGATCAACAAAAGCAAAGGAAATATAGCCTACAATATTATAGATATTGACGGCACTCTTAATGACGGCCAGATAAAGAAGATCGGATCTGCTGAAGGTGTCATAGCGATCAGGGTGCTGTAAGAACACTCCGGCAAAGTGTCCGGTGATAACAGGATGTTGCCCGGATGATTTTTTACAGACACAAACAAAAAGAGATTCTTCACTTCGTTCAGGATGACAATAGTCGGCTAATATGTCATCCTGAGCGAAGCGAAGGATCTCAGTATTTGGTCAATATAACTTTATGCCTGTAACCGTACTTGGGCAGTTGCATAGAACATCTCTTCAGTGCCTGGTGCTTTCGTCAGTCAGATCTTGTTTAAGTGTCGGTTTTATCTTTGAAAGATGAAGCTGCAGCTCATACATTACTGATAATGCATTGCTGATCACCCACCTTCTCTCTCTTGTGGTTGACACCTCAAAAACCATTTGTTAAAAGTGCTCCGAGCCTATAATCCCGGCTACGGAGGAAGCTTGAAGATATTAGTGAGCGATAAGCTGTCTGAGGCGGGGGTAGAGATCCTCAAGAGTGGTGGTTTTACCGTTGATGTCAAGACTGGACTGAAGCCTGAAGAGCTTAAAGAAATCATCGGCGATTACGATGCCCTGGTCGTCAGATCTGCCACAAAGGCAACTGCAGAAATCATCCAGGCAGGCAAGAATCTGAAGGTCATCGGCCGCGCAGGTGCCGGTGTCGACAATATCGACTCCACAGCCGCCTCAAAGCTGGGCGTTGTCGTCATGAATACCCCGGGCGGGAATACCGTCACAACAGGCGAACATGCTATTGCCATGATGATGGCCCTGACCAGAAACATCCCGCAGGCAAACGGTTACATGAAGAGCGGCAAGTGGGAAAAGAAGGCGCTCGAAGGCAGGGAAGTCACGGGCAAAACCATCGGCATCATCGGCATGGGCAGGGTCGGAAGCGTGGTCGCTTCCAGGGCCCAGGGGCTCAAGATGAACGTCATAGTCTATGACCCGTTCATCACCGAAGATATCGCTGAAAAACAGGGTATAGAGCTGGCGGCAAACCTCGATGACCTCTATGCCCGTTCCGATTACATTACGGTGCATACCCCGAAGTCGAAGGAAACCATGGGACTTGTCGGCAAAGACGCCTTTGCAAAGATGAAAAAGGGCGTATTCCTTATCAACTGCGCGAGAGGCGGGATAGTAGACGAGAAGGCATTGATTGAAGCCCTGGATTCCGGCAAGGTTGCAGGCGCAGCCATCGACGTATTCGAAAAAGAGCCGCCTGAGGACTGGTCGCTGCCAAAGCATCCCAAGGTCGTCGCCACACCGCATCTGGGAGCATCGACGCATGAAGCCCAGGAGAACGTAGCTTTGGCCATTGCGGAACAGATCGTGGACTATCTGAAGAACGGGATCATCCGTAATGCCGTTAATGCGCCATCGGTATCCACTGAGATGCTGCCCAAGGTAAAGCCATATATTGAGCTGGCCGAGAAGATGGGCAGGTTCATGGGCCAGATCATAGGCCAGGTGATATCGGACAGACTCAGGAAGGTAACCATAAATTACACCGGGGCCGCTGCCAACTTCGATACCAAGCCGGTTACGGTGGCGGGACTCAAGGGTCTTCTTTCGGCCGTTGCCGACGACGTCAACTACGTGAACGCCCCGGTGCTCCTCAGGGAACGGGGGATCGACCTCGTTGAGTCCCAC
>DATKLV010000261.1:0-15158 GCA_035542255.1 Desulfomonilia bacterium
AGACCTGTGATGTCGGCTGCCGGGAATGAGAGGTCCGGCTTTACGGAGAAGCGGACTGCTTCTTTTCCCGGCTCAAGGGTGTCGCCCAGGGCCTCTGCACCCTTTCTTATGCCCAGCAGGAGATTGACGGCCTTGAAAAAAGAGAACCTGTGGAATTCCCTGAAGAGACGCTCCCTGAGCGGAGCAGTGTCTAAATGAGAATCCGCTTGCCGTTTCGCGGTGGCCACTTTTTAAGCGCCTCTTTCTTCTGCAGGGTTTTCACCTCGAGCTGGATAAAGGAGTTGACCGAGACATACTGAGTCAGAAAACGTTCCAGCACCGATGCGAACAGATACAGCCCGGCGCCCACGAACTTGTCCTCATCGAGCGTTATGGTTACATGCATGCCGCGGCAGAATGACCTCCCCAGACGACGTGTCACATGGGACGATGCCACTGAGACGATCCCTGAAATCTGCTGGGCGGTCGACGGCGTGTTCTCGAAGTCATAGAGCTTCAGCAGTTCCTGCAGGGCTCCCTCGCCCCCTTCCACCAGCGAGAGGTAATTGAGGCTCAGGTGTGAGATGAGCCTCCACTGGAGCGCCCCTTTCAGGCCCGGCCTGTGGGTGGGAGTGGGCTTGATGAGGCAGGTGATCCGGGATACCGGCCCTGCCAGTTCCAGGCTGAAGTCGCCTGATGGGTCGCCGAACGGCAGCCTCGAGGGAAGGTCGCGGTTGGTGCACACAGTATGTACGGTCAGTATCTCGACACCGGGGTCTGCAGTCTCAAAATCAAGGTCTGCAAAGGAGAGAAATACCTCCGTGCCGTTGTCTCCTTTCTTGCCCGAGAGACGCCTCGTCATATGCCAGAATGCAGATCGCTTCTCTTCCTCCTCCAGATTGTGAGATACGGAATAGAACGGCTTGATCTCCAGGGTCCTGCCCGGGTCCGTGGGTGATACGGAGACTACCCGGTCTATGTAGTATACCTCGCACGCCTCCTGCCTTCGCAAGTCGGGGATGACACGGTATTCGGTGAGCTGGCGCTCCACCCTGATAGGCTCGGCGATCTTCTTGAACAGGTTCACAGCTGGGGCTGTATTGAGGCAGAAGGTGTCGGCATTGACGACGAGACCCTGCCTGGCCGGCCTGTCCAAATAAATCCAGATATCCAGCGTAGCGCCCTTCACGGCATCCCTGATCCTGTCGATGCCCTTGAGGTCGAAGAACAGAAACTTCTCCGGGAAGCAGAAGTATTCGAAGAGGGTGAGATATCCCGGGAAAGACCTTGGAGATGCGGGTATCATGACCTCATCAGCATCGAACCCGACGGGCAGGATGGAATCGGGGGGCAGGGATACGATCACTCCCTTTCCATCCTTATCCGAACCCTCGATATCGATGGAGACCACGTTGTTGAAGAGCAGCTCGTAGAGCAGGAACATATACTGATGCGATCCGTTCAGATAGAACCGCAGCATGTCCAAATCCATCTCAGAAACGCTCATGCCATTGAAACTCTTGAGCTGTATCAATATGGCCTGCTGCGCGCCTTCCACCAGCCGCTTCGGGTCCTTGAGCCCGGCGCCTGTGACCTCAACGGGCCAGAGGGTTGCCGGGTATGCCACGGAGAACTGGCATGCCGTGCCGCCCACGGGTTTCGAATAAAGCTGGGCGCCCTTCTCGATCCTGTATCCCGATGGCGGTATGGTCTGCTTGACAGGGTCGAACCGCACCACGGTCATGGAGGGTATGGGGCTGATGTAATGCGGATAAATGATGTGAAACATCGACTCCGTGATCTCGGGAAAGTCGTCATCGATCTTGTGGTGTATCCGCCCGCATAGGAGGGCAAAGGCCTCGATGAGACGCTCGGTATGAGGGTCTTCGCACTTGTCCGTCTCAAGGAGGAGCCTGCCCGCGATCTTGGGGTATTTCTTGGCGAACTCGGCGCCCATCTGGCGGATGAAGGTCAGTTCACGCTCGTAGTACTGGAGTAGGGTGTCATCCATATTTTTGGCCTATACATTCTCATGTCATCCTGAGCGAAGCGAAGGATCACAGATTCTTCGTCGCCTCCGTCTCCTCAGAATGACACCATGACATTGTGTTCTGTCCAATCAGATATCATCTGTAAAAAAACCGGATGTATTCTCATTTTCCTTCATCCTGTAATCACATACTCGCTCCGGTTTATGTCGAAGACCGTGTCGAACTGGACTGGCTCGGTCTCGGGCTCGATCACCAGGAGGGCATTGATCCTGAACCTGAGACTGTTGCCACTCTGATCGCTCTCGATCTGGATCTTGACGTTTCTGAGCCTCGGCTCGAAACGGGCTATGGTGCGCTCGATATCCTGGCGCAGAGTTTTCCTGAGGGTAGCGCTCTTAGTGCTCTGAGAGGTGAAGTCCCTGAGCCCGTAGACAAATACCGATTTATTGAGCTCAATGAATTCCGCCGATGGCTGGTAGATGGTGCGGCGGGTGTTCAGGAGGTTCTCCAGATCTCTTATGACCAGGGCCTTTATCTGGCGCATGTCCAAGAGACGGTACTGGACAGGCTCGTATGGAACCTCCGGCTCCTGATCAATGAGCCTGTCCAGCAGCGAGGCCCGGATATTCCCCTGGTTGTCGGACATCTAAGGGGTGTTCTAGATCTTCACATTCTTAGTCAAATCCCAGCCGGCTGCCACATTGCCGCCCCCACCGCCGCCTGCGCGTTTCTGCATGGTATAGGTCCAGCTGATCTTGGCATAATTTAAGGAGAGCGTCTCAACCGGGACGCTGCTTCCTCCGCCACCAACCGAGATCGAGCTGATAATGACGTCGTTCAACTTATATTCCATGTATTTGACCTTTGAATCACCGGCAGCTCGATTGAGTTCAAGGGTTACCTCATCTATATGCTTGCCCGAAGCGCAGGCCAGGGCGAGGTTCGGCGAGGCGCTGTCCAGCATTTTCACCACGGACAGGTCGCCGAAATCGGCACGGGCAGAAGTTGCGCCGCCGGCAGTGCTGACCCGGGAAGACGCAGCCTGATGTGCACCCCAGGAAAAGGATTCAATCTCCATCCATTTTTCATGGCCCTTGTCCGTGCTTTCCCCGTCGATATCTTTAATCTTCAAGAATATATCAGATGCCATTGAGTACACCTCCTTATGTTTTTATATTATATTTAAGCTACTGCATTATTTATCCCTTGGCCGGGGGTGGAAGATTGGCAACCAGGCGCAGGGAGACAGTCAGCTCGTCGAGCTGATAATGCGGCTTGAGGAAGGCAACGGCCCGGTAGGCACCCGGCTTGCCGGAAATCTCGGTGACATCGATGCGCGCTTCCCTCAAGGGATATTTGGCCTTCATCTCCTGGCCGGCATTGTCATCGAGAAGAACATAATTGCTGATCCATCGGTTCAGGAAGTCCTGGGCGTTCTGGCGTGTCATGAAGCTGCCGATCTTGTCGCGCATGATGGATTTCAGGTAGTGGGCAAACCGTGAAACCGCCAGGATATACTGGAGCTGCGAGGAAAGTTTTGCATTGGCATTGGCGGCATCAGTGTCGTATTGCTTGGCCTTGTTCGCCGTCTGGGTGCTGAAAAATGCCGCATAGTCGGTGCCCTTGCAGTGAACGAGCGGGATGAAGCCGAGGTCGGCCAGCTCCTTCTCCCTGCGGTCGGTGATGGCGATCTCGGTGGGGCACTTTAGCGCCACGTCGCCCTCGTCGGTCTTGAAGGTATGAACCGGCAGGCCCTGCACCAGGCCCCCACCCTCGACACCGCGGATGGCGGCTGTCCAGTGGTACTTGGCAAAGGAATCGGTGAGCCTCGTGCCCAGTGCGTAGGCCGCGTTGCCCCACAGGTATTTGTCGTGCTCGGTGCCGGTGACATCCTCTTCGAAGCTGAAGGCCTCCACCGGGACATTCGCCGCTCCATAGGGAAGCCTGGAAAGCACGTGCGGCAGTGCCAGAGCCACATAGCGCGAATCTTCGGAATCCCTAAAGGATTTCCACTTGGCGTATTCCACGCTCTGGAAGATCTTTGCGAGGTCGCGGGGCTGGCCCAGGTCGGTATAGCTGTCCAGGTTGAACATCTTGGGCGATGCGGCGGAGACAAACGGCGCATGTGCCGCTGCAGCCACCTGGGATACCTTCTCGAGAAGCGAAAGGTCCTGGGGGTGGTTGCCGAATTCATAATCGCCGATGAGCGCCCCGTAGGACGCGCCGCCGAACATGCCGAACTCCTCTTCGTAGATCTTCTTGAACAGGGTCGACTGGTCGAACTCGGGGGCCTTTTCCATGTCTTTCAACAGCTCGCCCTTGGTGGCGTTCATAACCCTGATCTTGAGCGTATCACCCGTCTCGCTCTGGTTCACCAGGTAGAACAGACCGCGCCACGAAGCCTCGATCTTCTGGAAGTCTGCATGATGCATGACCTCATTGAGCTGGTCCGAGAGAAGCTTGTCGATCTGGGCGATACGGGCGTTTATCATGGCCTCGGTGTCCTTGGAGACCGCCATGGCGCCCTGGGTAATCTGGCTGACGAACTCGCTGATAAGGTCCTTGGCTCGAGAGCGCTGGCTCTCGTCCCGGGCCAGGCGGCCCTGGTCTATGATCCGGTCCAGGAGGCTTTTCTCTTCCTGGGTGGTTTCCGCTTTTGCTTGTTCTTTCTGCTGGTCTTTCTCAGCCATAGGCCTCCTCCCCTTATTCTTTCTTGTCTTCGGGCTTTACCCCGGCCTCTTCCCCGAGCTTTTTCAGAGAGTCCGTACTGGAGATGACATCCTGGAGGATCTCGTCCAGCTTGTCGTTCCCGTCGAGCTTGCTCAGGAGATCGGACAGTCTTTTCCTCGCCTCAACCAGCTTCCGCAGCGGCTCAACCTGCTCTGCTACACGCTCGGGGTGGAAGTCGTCCATGGATTTGAAACGCAGGTCCACGGCGATCTGTGAACCGTCGTTCGTGAGCTTGTTGTCCACACGGTATGCCACCCTGGGCTTCATTCCCTCGAGCACCTTGTTGAAGTTGTCCCTGTCTATCTCGATGAATTTTCTGTCTTTCAGCTTTGGCAGCGGTTCTTCCGGCTTTCCGGAAAAATCTCCCAGAACCCCTACTACAAACGGGATCTCCTTCATCTCGATGGAGTCGCCGATCTCGACGTCATAGGTGATCTGGACGCGAGGGGCCCTTACCCTGTCGAGGGTATGCTGCAAACTCTCCTTTTTGGCCATATGTTACCCTCCTTTCTTATACGCAAGCGCCTTGGTTATATCCAAGGAACACAACTTCGGAAACAGCTCGTTTTCCGCTTTGGCCTTGTCGTCTTCCGATGCGCCGGCGGCTGTAAGACACTGATAGTATGCCTCTATCACCTCTGCTATCCACAGGGGTGATTCCCACTTCTCGAGGTTGAGTTCCCCGATCAATGCGTAGAGCTCTTCAACTATGGGCCGGGCGATGTCGGGTCTTTCGGCTATGAGGGCGAGCTTCGCCATCATGAGCCGGTAGCGGTTCTTCTGCCTGGCTGAAGGCGCGCTGCCGTATGCGCCCAGGAGCTGGGTAAGCGCCGGGTTGATGCCCGAGGTCGCCAGGGTATCCTGGGCTGTCTGCCACAGGGCGTCCTCCAGAGATGCCTGGTCGGCAACCTGGGCCGAAGGGGCGACAAACTGAACGGCCGGGGCCGCCTGGACAGGCGCCGATGCAGCACCGGCCTGGTCTGCTTTGGCAGTCTTGCCTTTCCTGGGCTTTCCCCCCTCAGCTTTTGCCTCGGCTTCAGATGCTGCAGGCTGAGGTGCCGGCGAGCGCCCGCCTTTATCCTTGAGTATCTGGTTTACAACCATAAGGCAGTCCTCGATGGTCTTCTTTATATCCGAAAAACGCGGGGCTTCCCTACCGAATTTTTCATCCACAAGGGAATCCAGCCTGGTGAAGATATCCAGGGAGGCATCCACATCGTCCGCAAGCGCCGCATAAAATTCCTTGGATGATTTGCTCACTGCGGCATCAAAGGCTTCCCCGGTTGTCCTGCCTTCGGCTATCTTCTCATCACGGGCGTTTTTCTTGGCATCGTCGACATCGCCCCACTGGTTCTTGATATCCTTTTCATAACCCACCAAGCGCGATTCCTGCCATTTGTTCCACGAGAATCCTTCAGCCGTCTTTCCGTCCGTAAGCGGTATGTCCCTTATTGAAGGAGCGACCTTGTCGTTGAGGAACTCCAGGGGGCCTGCGCGGTATTCCAGATCACCGTCCACAGTCAGGGGATAGACGGTGTCCCAGTTGTCTTTCAGAAAGGCCAGAATGATAGTGAGCCCCGCGGAAAGGCCCGCGAATCCCTTATTTTTGATCAGGGCCTCGGTGAGCCAGACTGCTATCTGGATGTCTTTGGTCCTGTTCATGAGGGCGTCGGTGGCGACTTTGACCACCGCGGTCCAGTCCGCCCTCTTGACCTCACGCTGCCAGTCTCCCTGGTTGAGCAGGTCATCTTCTCGCCGTGCTTCCTTGATCTGTTCATAGACATCCGTATAGCGCAGATCTTCACCGCAGGGATTATCACCTTTGATGGGTGAAAGGATGGCGGCAATGTCTATCACAGCCTTGTTCATCTCTTATGCACCTTCGAGCTTAAAAGTGACTTCCCTGATGTCGAGCAGGGCCGTATCTTCATCACCTATCTGGTACACATGCTGCCCATAAGCCTTTGACAGACCGCTCCCAAGCGGAACCCAGTCCGTGAGCCTGCCGATCTTGATCTGTTCGTCTGCCGCCAGGAATGTCTCGGGATAGAGCACGGGCAGGCAGCAGTTCATGGAGAGCCCCTCCCAGGTGGTGATGCTTGCAGTGGCCCAGATGAGGTCGAAGGATGTCTTGGGCTCGAAGATCTGCAGCTCCCGTATGGCCTCAAAGGGTATCCATACATAGCGCTCGTGGACAAAGGCCTCGAGGAAGGCAAAGAGACCGGCATCCGTATCGCTGAAGCCCTCGAACTCCCAGGCGCCCATTGATCCTGTTACAGGAGGCCTCAGGGAGGCCAACTCCGTAACGAGGGAACGGGCATCACCATATTTCTGTTCCCTGAGCGCCTTTAGATAATCCAGGTACTGGGCGAAATAGGCAGGCGGCTCGGGGAGGACCGAGGGCAGCACACTTCCGCCCATGACCCTGATGCGTTCCTTTTCCGCCTGAACGACGTCCAGATAGGTCTTGACGCCGATGGAGCGCTGCGGGTCCTGGGTGGAGATCATGTCGAGGTGGCGCAGGGCCTTGTCCCATTCGCCGTGAAGTGAGAGCACCTGGAACAGGAGTGTCCTGGCGCCAGCATCAGCAGGCGTATTCTTAACCTCCTCGGTCAATACCCTGCGGGCTTCGGAAAGACGGCCTGCCTTTATGAGTTCTTTCGCCGTCATAGCAAGTAACCTCTGAGTTTCTCTACCATAATCATTTTGTAAAAGATAGTGTGAGATACGAGTGATGAGTGGTCAGTGACGAGTGGTGAGTTTATGGAAAAGACCATTTTTATTTCCTTACACTCACCACTAATCACTCACCACTGTTCTTTTTCCACTATCCACTCACCACTATCTTTTCCATCGTCCACAACCGCATGAAATCCTCAGCATTCAGGGACCGACAGAACACCGCAAGGAATGCACGCTCAGGCGGTCCGCCCATGAATATCGCATCGGGAACACTCCGGGTGTGTTCAGCCATGAGTCCGAGCAGGTGCACTATCTTAGTCGCATGGTCTCCCTCACCCTCCAGGGGAACGACAAGCACGCCATCTTCCATCCGGGGCAACTGGGGACCGCCCGGAGACGCGGCCTGAGCAATCTCTTGTTCAGGCAAGACCGGCGAAGGCAGACCGATGAGAGCGCCTTTCAGCTCCTCCAGGTCATAGAGCCGCTTTGCACAGAGAGACTCGAGCCGCTCCCAGATGACCTCAAAGGCCCGTGGGAGTGTCTCCCAGCTCCGGGACCATCCTTTGAGGACGCCGCATCCCATGATGAGCAGCGGGAAAGGCCGGCCGGTGCGGTCGCTGCTGTCGCGCAGGATGCCGCATGCAAGCTCATCGGGCCTCATTCCCTTGGCGAGGAAACGCCAGGAATTCGCATAGGGGTTATCACCCAGCTGATGGTAGCCCTCCTCCACCCAGTGTGAAAAAACCTCCATGAGGAGTGTCTGACGTCCGAGCCTGATATAGTCCTTCACCACGGGATGTTTGCCCGATACCCCCCAGACCCAGGACGCCATGGATTTTATTGGGGCATGCATCTGAGAATCGTCAGGGGAACCGTGGTCGGCTGGCTCATGGAAGGCCTGGCCTGGTTGATGACCGCCTGCTGACCGCTGAACCGGTACTGCACCTTGATGTACCTGATACCCATGCCCCTCAGATGCGATGCCTCCTTGGGGAAGTCATCGGGCGAGAAGGTGTGACTGCCTCCCGGGAACTCCATGAGGAACTTGGCAAATGCCTCTGGCCCTGAATAGTTTTTGGTGAGGGTGAGATTCCCCACCTCTATGGAGAATATGACCCCGCCGCACTTCTGCGTTGACCAGGTGAGAACCTTGGACACGGGATAGTTCATGTTCACCACGCTCTGCTGAGAGTCCATGCACTGGAGAGTGAGCCTGGTGGCATGCGGCTGCACCCGCGCATTGTCGTTCGCCTCGGTGGGCAGACCTGCGACGGTTACGGAGTTGTCCGATGCAGAGGCTGCCATGGCCGCGACAGGGAGACCCACCTTTGCCCGGGAATAGAAGCTCAGGAATGCCTGTTCGAACGGCAGCGACCTGCCGAAGACCTCTTTTGCATAGTACCCCCGCTTCAGGTCCCTGCCCACAAACGGTGCCCCGGCGCCCTTGATGAACTTGGTGGCAAGGCCGTCGGGCGCAAAGAGAAGCTGGTTCAGCTGCGAGGGGTCTGAAATACCCTGGATATCCACCAGGACCTCCTTCTCCCAGACACCCTGGAGATGGCAGGCGCTCTCACGGCATGTATATGCCCAGAGGAAATCGAACGGCCCGTAGACGAGCCTCCAGAAAGGCTCTGAAGGAACGCTGCCGGACGCGCTCAACCGCGAGTATGCACCCTGTGCAGCCATGAAGGGTGAGGCCGAAGGGTCGTCCCCGAATACGACGGTAGCCGCCTGGAATGCGGAAGCCCGTGACTTGCACACTGCCGCCGAGATCTTGCTCAAGGCATTCTCATAGTCCCTCAAGGACTTGCCGGCTTCATATTCATTCCCGGCGGTGTCGAGGGTCTTCTCCTTGCCGATCGACTCCTGGATCTTTTCCTTGAGCTTGGATGCCGTCTCGGTGGCCTTGGCGATGGCCCCGGTCTGCAATTGCGCTGCAATCGCCCGGGTCCTGTCGAAATCATAGACGAGCCGCATCCAGCCGGGCACGGGGTCCGAGCTGAAGGGCTTCAGTTCGTCGGCCATGCGTTTCAGGACGAGGAAATAGAGCCCGTCTACGGATGCAGCCTTGACGGCAGCGGCACGCCATTCCTGGGCGCCCTTGAGCCGGTCCATGCCTTTTGCGAAGTTGAGGCCGAAGGTATGCCAGGCCTCGCGATAGGTATCCCGGTACCAGGTCAGGAACTCAGCCTTGCGGGGCGCGACAGAAGCCGGATTATCCAGGGCGCTTTCAAGATCGAGCAGGAAGCTGTCGATGGCGGCCTTGCCTGCCAGGGTAAAGGCCGGGTCGATCCTGATATTCTCCCCTGGATTGATGCCGCCGCCCCAGAAGGCACTCAACGTGACGGTGGAATCCGCCATGCTGCCGTTGATCCAGGCCGGTATCCACTGGAAGTTCGGTGCCTTTGCCAGGGCATCGGCCAGCATGGCCTCGAGGTCGGCTGATTCCTTTCTCAGGGTGCCCGAGTCCTCTTCCCACATGAGCCGGTAGGAGTAGAGATCCATGAACCTCTTCGCCCCCTCCCGGTCCAGACCGGACGAGGAGAGGACCACCATGGGACGGGACAGGAGCCCTGAGAGGTCTTCATCGTTCAGACGCGCCTTCAGGAGGTTGATGCGGTGCACGAGGTAAACGACGTATTCCCCGACGCGCTGTTCATTCGGTGCGATGCTCCTGATATCGACTGCCAGCTGCTTGTCGTAGAGCTCCAGGAACCGTGAGTCGAAGACCCCGCAGTAGTTCTTCTTGAGTCTTTTTTCTGCGTCCCTGCTCTCCGTGAGTCCCAATCTCGGAATCAACCACGAGCTGTTCTTCTCATGGACCGTGAGGATCGCCCCCCGGTACCTGTCCATGGTCATGAGGTCGGAACCCATTTCGCCTTTGAGCACGATTGCGCGGGTGAATTCGACAGGGAAGCCCCGGATGATCCCCAGGTTCTTCACGAAAGAGAAGCTCAGGAGGCCGCAGACGGCAATGCCGACCGCGACCCAAGCCAGCAGTCCAAGGTTGAGGGTGAGCCGCTCCCAGGCAAGGGCCTGCCTCGTGGGTGCGAAGAGGCCGCGCTCAGCTGGCAGGATCCTGGCGAAGAAGTCGTGGAGGAAGAGTCCCTTGCTCGTGCCCGGCAGCACCTCGCTGCTCTCGATGAGCCCCAAAGCGTTCAGGAAGTGGGAGTAAGGGCTGCCTTCCTGGCGCCCGCTTGAAAAATATATGCCGCGGAGCATGGGGGTCTCCTGGTAAGGGTTCACCTGGAAGGCCCCGTTCATGAACGCCTCGACCTTGGGCTTCAGCATCGAGAACTCCTCAGGGAAGAGGAGCAGTGCAGGCTCCAGTGTCTTGCTCCGGATTCTGTGGAAGATGAGGAGGCGAAGCGTGGTGAGACGCTCGGTGATGGTATGCATGGCCCGGGCGACAAACCCCGGAAAGTCGGCGGACAGGTCGTGATTGACGACACCCATGGCCTGGTTGAGGAGGTCGTCGTCCAGCTCGCCGCAGAACTGGGTCATGCCCTGGACGAGGTCGCATTTGGTCACCAGGACATACACCGGGAACTTGCTGCCGAGCACCCGCATGAGCTCGTCGATCCTTCGCCTGATCTGGCGGCCGTCTTCTGCGAGCTCATCTGGTGATGCCTTCAGGAGCCTGTCGGCCGCCACCGTCACCACCAGCCCGTTCAGCGGCTCCTTTTTGCGGTACTTGGCCAGCAGGTTCAGGAAGCGCTGCCACTCCTCTTTGTCCCTGCCTTCGTCAACAGGGATGGCATACCTGCCCGCCGTGTCTATGATGACGGCCTGCTCGAAGAACCACCAGTCGCAGTTCCTGGTGCCGGACATGCCCGAGACTAAAGTCATCTCGGCAAAGGGGCTCGACAGCTTGGCGCTCTTGATGGCAGTGGTCTTGCCCGAGGCGCTCTCGCCTATGACCATGTACCACGGCAGCACATAGAGCGGATTGCCGAGCTTTTTCAAATGGGAGCCTTTGAGCGCGTCAACGGCCTCCCTGAAGCGTTCCTGAAGGTCGGCGAAGTGTCGCCTCTCATCGTCTTTCATGGCCTTCAGGGAGGCCTCGTCCTGCTCGATGATCTGGCTGACGAATTTCTGCTCGCGCCTCTTTATGAGAATCTGCTTGATCACATAGACGGCAATCCCCAGGCCCACGAGCCCGAGGAGGATGAATATGCCCACCCACCAGGGCCAGCCGAGGACCATGACGATCCCGAACACGATGAGGACCGCGATCAGACACAACAGGCCGATAAGGGTATATTTCAGTATTTGTTTTATCATGGCATGAGATTGAAGAGGGTATTGGTCACGTTACCCAGGACAAAGGCATAGATGAGATACAAAACGCCGAACAACACCACCGGGAAGGCCGCCATGAGGATGCTCATCACATTGAACCTGCCGGGTGCCTTACCGGGGACCTTATCCTTTATCTCAGCCGGATAAGCCTCGGGGAACAGCTCCCCTTTCTTCAGGGAGGGCAGGCCCACCGAAGAAGCGGTCAATACCTTCAGGTTCGAGGTCTTGAGCTGGTCGATCAGGAACCGGTCCTCTTCCTTGATGAAACGGCCCATGAAACCCATGGCGAGGCAGAGGTAGTACACCTCCCGCACGTCGTTCTGGTGCGGTGCAAGGGCGTTCAGCCTGTCGAAGAAGATTTCGCCCGCATTCGTGGTCTGATAGAACTTAAGCTGCAGCGGTTCTCTCTGCCAGACATTCCTCTCGTTCCATGCCGATTTCATGACCGCCTCGTCGATCCATGCGCATACGGCGAAACGGGCCTGGTCGTAGTCTTCGAGGGGAAAGTCGGATGCGGCGGTCCTGCTCTCGGAGATGAGCTGGAGTATCCGGGCCCTTGCCTGATCGTAGGGCGTCTGTTTCGCTGATGCTGCCTTCAGGAAATAGACCACATAGGCGATGGTGTCCATGAAGGTGTCACTCAAGTGCATAACCTACCCCCTTCCCACCACCATGATCTCGGCCTTGAGGTCTTCCGGCGCCGAGTCCCAGTACAGGGCTATGTTCCGGGCCTTGATGATGCCCGAGAACTGGTCTGCATGGTGGTCGATCTGGAAATACAGGGCATTCGCCCTCCTTGGAAGCTCCTGTGGCGGACGGTCGAGGTACTCTATGCCGACGCCGGGCAGCGCCCGCACGATGAGGATGGGCAGGTTCTCGCGAGAGCTCAGCTTCGCACCCGTTGAAAGTGCGTTAAGGACAACCTTTGCGTCCGCCCCGGTCTGGACCATGAGATAGAACCGGTTCCTGCCCTCGAATACGGCGGGCGGCAGCTCGGAAGAATAGTAGGTGCCGTCGTAGGCCAGAGGGAACACATACTCGGGCCCTGCGGTGATCTCGTCGAGCAGGGCCGTTATCACACTCTGAGCCCGGGAGAAGCACTGATAGAGGTTAAGGTGGGAGTATTTGGGAAGCTCGCTCGTGCCGTCCACCGCATCACCCGTGACTGTGTACTGCTCGGAAAAGCTGGAGAGCTCCCCGATGAGCTGCCTCAAGAGACCGTAGACGGTCCAGGGATGGCTCCCGGAGTCGGTCATGTGATGGAGCAGGGGGATATAGCGATTCAACGATCTAAGGGCCAGGAGATAGACCATGTCCCTGCTCCCGAATTCCGCAGTGTGGATGCCCCGGTCGCGCTTGTACCCCTCGAGCTGATATCCCTTGGCAGCTATCTGGTCGCGGATCTCTTTAACGATTTTATCGAGGCTTGAAGCGGCGCTGAGCGTGAGGCTCGGGGGGATGAAGCTGCCGGAAAGCACCACCTCTTCACCCTGCCGCTCGATCTGCGCGACGGGTATAGTCTCGTAATCTCCGAAGAAGTCCTTCTCCGTCTCCCAGAGGACCCGGATCGCATACTTAAGCCTCCTGACCTCTGCAGAAGGACCGTTCTCATGGAGGTCCCTGACCTCTTCCACGGCGGCGGGAGAGACGAAGCGCGTCTTCACCCCGCTCACCTGTTCACTGTCCGGGAGCGTGGTGACATTCTCACCCATGGGGTTGAACCTGCGTATCCCGAGGTAGATGGTGAACGGCTTTCCGCCTTCGACCCAGTCGTTCTCGAACTTGCGGGTCTCCACCACTGCATTGTCAGGGACGACCGCATAGGCCATGTCCTGGAAGACGAACTCGCCCGAATCGAGGTGGAAGCTGCCGGTGCCTAAAGATGCCTGCCTGACCTCCATCCTGGCGACACCGAAGAGGTGCGGGACAAGGTATTTCTGCAGCGGTGTGAGGAGCGATTGGTGGTAGAGGTCGGACAACTGAAAATGCTGCGGCTGGAGAAACAGCCCCTGATGCCACAAGAGAGGTCTTTCCATTGTTTTACCCTTTCTTTGGATGTGCTGCAGGCTGTGTTTCCTGCGCCGGCTTGGAATCCTTGCCTGGATGAGACTCCTGCTCCGGCTTGGGATCCTGGAGCTGCCGGGGACCAAGGACGAGGTTCACCTCGAGCCTGTCCGGCCTTGTCCTTTTATGCAGCCAGAGAAACCCGTATCTTTCCGATATCTCGGGCACCTGATAGAGCCTCACGATCTTATCCTTATCAATGGCGTAGTACCCTGCCACCAGGGCCACATATCTGGCGCCCTCGGCCCTGTCCAGCTTGACTTTCAGCTCCTTGCCGGGGTTCACGACTATCTGCCTGCTCACCGCCACGCTGCCCGGATCGAAAACCCCGCATTCGAGGAGGCTGTAGAGGCCGTCACGGCTGCCGGAGAGCTGGTTGAATGCGTTGGGGCTTATGAGCTGGTAGACACAGAGCACCAGGGTATGCGCCTTCTTGTCTTTGTAATTGAGCTGCTTGTCCACCTTGAGGTCAAGCTCGATGGCGTCTTTCTCGTACCCGTACTTCACCGGCTCAACCGGTGCAGAGGCGCATGAAAAGATGAAGGGAGCGAGGAAGAACCAGATAAGGGCCGCCCTTGACATTGTCCACCCCCGATTCATGAATATGACTTCCGGCAATTCTTCTCGAACTCTCTGAGAAAGTCCAGCAGGAAACGCTCCGAATCATACCATTTCCTGACCCGCTTATACTTCTCCTCAAAGAGGTCGAAGCCCTCCGCCTTTTTCAGCGGACCGATTTTGAAACCCCCGCCCTGCGGCTCCATAGCCTTGGGGTCGAGCTCCGAGATGATATACCCTGCCAAGGTGCGTGCGGCATCCCGTGAAGACTGCTGGGCGGCGAGGAACGCCCTCTTGATGCGGCCCAGGTGTTCTTCAATGGTTCGCTCCCCTGTTTCGCCCGAGAGGCTCCCGCCGATGATGTGCCTGATGGTCTCATCGCCTGCGGTGCTCCCGCCGAGGTTGGCATCGATGAGGCGGATGAGGTCGTTGAGCATGGTGAAGACCGTGTTCATGGATTCGGCCATCCTCTTGAGGAGCTCTTCTGCACCCAGACCCCTGACTGAAACGTCATGGCCGAGAAGCAGCTTCACAAGTCGGTGCCTGGCGTCATCACCGGCGCCTTCAGGCATGCCTGCACGTGCGGCAGGAAAAACATCCGCCAGTTGTGTCAACACCGCTGAGAGGGCATCCGCATCAAGCCCCTTCAGCTCCTCTGTAAGAAAGGCCTCGATGGCGTGCTCAGCCTGGTCGGGCCCCCGGGCGTAGATCGTCCTAATACTGTTTGCGAGCTTTTCGATGGATGGATTCATAACTTTTTGTGAATTCATTCTTGAAAGACCGAGATTCTTCGCTTCACCTTCACCCTGTGAAGGTTCCGCTCAGAATGACACATGCAGGATACATGTTTAC
>DATKLV010000262.1:0-2638 GCA_035542255.1 Desulfomonilia bacterium
GATGTTCGATGCCAAGAAGAGCCTCACCCCGGCCAATGCCGCACATGTCGTCGGCAGACCCATAGAAGTGGTCCTCGAAGAAGAAAACATCGTCATCTGGGGAGATGTCATAAGGACCGAGGCGGATACCCTGGAGCTCGCCATTGTCATCTACAAGGTCTCTGACGTGAAGGAATGGAAGAAGATCTGCAGTGAATCTGCGAAAGGTCTTAGTATTTTCCCTGACTCACTGCCGGTGAGGCGCAAGAGAAGGTCATAGGTTCAGCCGAACGGCAGCAGCATCTGGGTATATCTGAACACCTCATGGGAAGAATCGGGAAAGTGGGACAAACTAACGCCCAAAAGCCGTACTTTCCTGCTGCCCGCATCGGTATCCCGCAGAAGGTTGAGTGACTGCCTGGTGATGGTCTGTGCATCATCCACGAACTCCTTGAGGGTGATGCTCCTGGTTATGGACTGGAAATCATGATATTTCAGCTTCAGGGTGACGGTACGGCCAGTGATGCCTTCTCCTTTCATGATCCTGGAAACCCTTGAGCCCAGCTGGGATATGATGGCGCTCATCAGGTCAAGATCATCGGTGTCTTCCGCCAGGGTTATCTCCTTCCCGATGGATTTTCTCTCCCGTTCCGGGATGACGGGCCTGGGGTCGTATCCATGCGAAATCCCGTAGAAGAACCCCCCTGACTTTCCGAACCACCTCAGGAGATCCTCACGGGGAACAGCCATGAGGTCGGCGCCGGTTTTTATTCCGTACGAGAGCATCTTCTGCTCCGTAACCTTTCCAACGCCGGGGAACTTTCTGATGGGCAGCTTCGCGATGAAGACAAAAGCCTTTTCAGGCGGGATTACCGTGAGCCCGTCGGGTTTCTTGAAGTCAGAGGCGGCCTTTGCGAGGAATTTGTTGTAGGAGACCCCGGCCGATGCCGTCAAGGAAAGGGAATCTTTTATCCTCTGCCTGATCTCCTGGGCGATCGCCCTTGCCAGTGCAATGTGCTTCCTGTTCACCGTCACGTCGAGAAAGGCCTCATCGAGTGACAGAGGCTCCACGCAGTCCGTGTATTCCGAGAAGATCTCCATGATCGCATCGGAAGCGGCCTCATATTCATCGAACCTCGGCGGCAGGAAGACCGCATGGGGACAGAGCCTCTTCGCCCTTGCCGATGACATGGCCGAATGGATGCCGAATCTGCGGGCCTCGTATGAACAGGCTGCCACAACGCCGCGCTGCTCGGGTTCTCCCCCTACGATCACCGGGTAACCCTTGAGCTTCGGGTTGTCTCTCTGCTCCACCGAGGCATAGAAGGCATCCATGTCGATGTGGATGATCTTCCTGGAATCATGCATAGATTATCCGAGAGGGCTGAAAAAATCCCTGATGATCTCGATCATCTCCTTGGGTTTTTCCTGGGGGATGAGATGGCCTGTGCCGTTGATCATCCGGTAGGTTGCCTGTTTGAATGCAGAGGCGGCCTTCTTCAGGTCAATGAAGGCCCTATTTTCGCTCTCCTCGCCTTCGAGAATCAACGTGGGGCAGGTCACCTTGGGCAGCAGCGGCCACGGGTCGTACTGCATGCCGCCCATGAACAGCGATGCCTCCCTCTTGGGCGAGCATGCCAGCTGAAGCCCTCCTGCATCGAGACTCTTCATGCCGTACTCCACATACAAGTCGAGCATCTCTTCATCCCAGTTCTTGAACATCGCCTTTGACCTCAGGTATGCATGCGCCTCATCGGTGTCTTTCCAGGTGTCTCTCCTGCGTATGGCCTTGGATGCGAGCGGGTGGAGATCGATGGTTACCTGAATCTTATAGAAATCCTCAGGGAGGAATATCGGTTCGATGAGTATGTGCCCTTGCGCACCCAGCCCGAATGCGGCATTCGCAATCACAGTCACCGTGGCGCCCATGGAGTGTCCTACCATGGCAGGTCTGGAGATCCCCAGGGCCTTACAGAAATTCGCCAGGTCCTCGGCAATGACCAGCCAGCTCAAGCCGCCTTTTTCAGGGTCCGACTCGCGGTGGTCGCAGAAGTACGGTGCGATGACCCGCCATTTGGGGGCGAGTTCGCGGGCTATGGGATGCCACAGCCAGGGCAGGAAACCGGTGGCGTGCATGAGTACGATAGCCGGTCCGTCGCCCTCATAGAGCAGATAGGGAAGGTCGGCATCTCCGATATCCTGTGACAGCACCTTGGGTTTGAGGTCTCTGGACATGAAGGAAGCTCCTTGAAGAAGGATTTCTCTTTTGACCTAGTATGTATCAAAGGGCGTGCCGTGATCAAGATGAAAGAAGGCCGGTGCCTTCTTCTTGACATAAAATTCATTGAACCTATAGATTATATTAACGATACTATAAATGTAAGAGTGAGTGATAAAGGCTCCGTGAATAGTGACCATACTTTCGACCACTGTTATCTTTGCTAACCATGAGATATTCCTACAACTCAGATTAAGTGATTGAATCGGATATTACATAACAGATTATTTTTAAAGATCAACGGTTGTGCTCTTGAATTTGAAACCATCGATTTATCGCAGAAATCAACGCTCATGCTTGCAAAAAAGCTCTTGTGTTAGGAACATAATGGTTTATAGTATAGTTTATCAACTTCTGATGTATCCCATACACATCCAGAGA
>DATKLV010000263.1:0-3118 GCA_035542255.1 Desulfomonilia bacterium
CGTCCGTCATCGCCTCGATCTCGTCCCCCCGGACTATGGGTTCCGGATCTATCCCGACATGCTCGCAGACTTTCTGGGTGACGAGGGCGTTGTCGCCGGTCAGGACCTTGATGGCAATGCCGTGGTTTTTCAGTGCCGCAATGGCGGGGCCGGCAGTCTCTTTGGGCGGGTCAAGGAACCCGATATAGCCGGAGAGGACCATGTCCTGCTCATCGGCAACGGTATAGGTGCGGTCCTCGCGGGGGAGCAGCCGGGTCGCGACGCCGAGGACCATGAGCCCTTCGTCGTTTAAGTCCTCGGAAACTCTCAGGATCTCCGCACGGTGTTCACCGGTGAGGGGGACGATGGCACCATTGTCCTCGACGGAAGAACAGACTCTTAGGATCTCTTCAACGGCTCCCTTGGTGATGATAATGTTCTTCCCTTCGGCCTGTTCGAGGACGACCGACATGCGTCGCCGGTGGAAGTCGAACGGGATCTCGTCGACCTTCCGGTGCCGTTCCTCGGTATGGTTGAGCGCGGGGACATCGTCGTGCCCGAGGACTGCGACATCAAGCAGGTTTTTCAGCCCCGTCTGGTAGTAGCTGTTCAGGTACGCGTACTTGAAGACACGGATATCCTCTTTTCCCCGGGCGTCCATGTAGCGGAGGAGGACGACCCTGTCCTGGGTGAGGGTCCCGGTCTTGTCGGTGCAGAGGATGTCGATGGCCCCGAAGTTCTGTATGGACGAGAGCCTCTTGATGATCACCTTCTTCTTCGACATGGACAGGGCGCCTTTGGCGAGGTTGAAGGTGACGATCATGGGCAGCATTTCCGGTGTGAGCCCTACTGCTATGGACAGACCGAACAGCAGCGCCTCAAGCCAGTTTCCTTTCGTAATGCCTACGATCATGAAGACAGAGAAGGTCATGACCAGCATGAACCGGATCATGAGCCAGGTGAACGAGCGCAACCCCTTATCGAAGCTGGTCTCCTCCTCGCGCTTTGCAAGCCTCTCGGCGATGGCTCCGAAAAAGGAGTGGCTTCCGGTGTTCACTACCAGCCCCCTGGCAGAACCGCTGTCCACGCTGCCGCCCAGGAAGCAGGCGTTGCCGAGCTCATGCACTGAACGGCCGTTTATGGAGCACGGTTCTGCGTTCTTTTCAACGGGCATGGATTCGCCGGTCAAGGCGGCCTGGTTCACAAAAAAATCCCTTGCCATGAGCAGGCGCAGGTCTGCGGGTATGATGGACCCGGCCTGGAGGAGCACTATGTCACCGGGAACCAGCTCCACTATGGGAAGCTCGATCTCCTTGCCTTCCCTGATGACGACCGAGCGTGACTGAACACGCTTGCCCAGGGCCTCGACGGCGCGCGATGAGCGGCTGTCCATCAGATAGGACAGACCGACGCTCAGCACGATCATTGCACTTACGATAAGACCTGATGAGATATCTCCCATAAAGCCGGAGACAATGGCAATGACCAGCAACTGGACGACCAGCGGGCTCTTGAACCTCTGTGCGAGATCCTGGAAAAAATTAAGTTGTTTGGCGCGTGGCGTTTCGTTCAGCCCGTATTTCTTCTGCCTCGTATCGACTTCATCATCATCAAGTCCCTGCATGCTGCTTAACATGATTTCAAAGGACTTCTCCACCGGACTTGAACAAACTTCGATGAGTCTCTGCTCGTCCGCCGTAAACGCATGCTGGGCTTTGGCTTCTTCGCGGATTTCAGAGGAAGGAAACAAATATTTGAAGAATCGTTTAATCATGATCGCCTCTGTTCGTTTTGGAAGGGGCAATCCTAATGATGACAAGAATAAAGCCTGTTTCTTGCAAGCAGGTAAAATCACTTCTCTGATCAGAGTATGGGTATGCCGTGGTGTCTGAAAAACATTCTTTCATCCCGTAAAAAGAGACTCGGTGATGTCTAAGCATACATCCGCACCCTGCTCGTATTTATCGACAGGATCGACCGGTTATCTGAAAATTACAAACGGTACATGTCCGGCACGATCATCTCTCCTTGCCCATGGACAGACGACCTATGCCGGGGCAAGGGTATTAAAATCTATGACTACTGCTGCTCTCGTCACTACTCATGATAGCCTCTCCCTAACACAGTGAAAAGGCACAGTCAAAGCCCAAAATTTACAAAACATATCCGAATAAGCCCGATCTTCCATGAAACCCTAAGGGTTTCTGAAAAATCAACAGGAAAGGCTTCGGGCTTTGGAAAGGCCTGTTCTGCAGGAAGCGTGTTCGAGGAGAAGTGATAGTTTCAATATTTTTTATTTTGTATGGCACAAACCGGCCTTGCCATTGTCACCCAAGACACTAAGATAACTATATCAGTTTACTTGAGCAGTTAACAAAGAGGGTACAATGGACGAAATATACACCCGCATAATCGGGAACACATTATATTTTCTCGCCCTCGTCAATCCGGCGAGCAAGATATTCCTCCTTTCCACCATGCAGCCGCCCTATAAACCAAAGGAGCTTTGGAATGTCTCATTGCGGTCCACTATCGTTGCCTTCCTGATACTGCTTGTTCTTGCCGGCACAGGAAAGTTTCTGCTGGTAAGTGTCTTTGATGTGCAGATGTATTCCCTGAATGTGGCCGGCGGCATCATCCTCTTCATCATCGGGCTCACAGCGGTGCGAAAGGGCAGGTTTTTCGAGGAGACCGCACTTAGGAAGGTCTCTGACATTTCTATTGTTCCCCTCGCATCTCCTCTCATAGCAGGGCCGGGCACGATCACGGCAGCCATTTACTATTCATCACGCCACGGTTTCATCCTGACCATGGTATGCCTGTCTATTGCCCTACTCATCAACTTCATCATCATGTTGTCTTCGCTCCGTATAGGGCAAGGCCTTGAGCGGGTGAACGCCACAGGCCCCATCATAAAGATCACAGGACTCATTGTCAGTGCCGTAGCCACCCAGATGGTATTCTCAGGCATGGAGGAATGGGTAATCCAGTTACTTAGGATGAAATGATTATTGGGAAGTGAGAGACCTCCGAATCTTGACAAATCAAAGTCGTCAACTAATGTTATGGTTACTTCAATGCCGCAGGCCGCAGAATAAACGTGGAGGTGTATCATGATAACCATGTTGAGAAACAGGAT
>DATKLV010000264.1:0-3333 GCA_035542255.1 Desulfomonilia bacterium
TTTCAGGCTCTTATCAAGATTGCCCACGATATGCTCGAGTATCCCGCGCGCGGTTGCGAGGTCATGTTCTGTGAGGCCTTTGAATGCGTTCGCACAGTGCGCCACCACGACCGGCGTCAGTGCCTCCTGTACCTCACACCCGACCTTGGTGAGAAAAAGTCTGCCATCCACCCGGTGCATTTGTCAAGTATGGCCCTTTCACCGTGGATGGGATCGATCTCCGGACATAAGTAGGGATGGATCAAAAAGGTAACTCGGTTTACCTTTATATTCCGCCGGTAACAATTGTGTTGATCAGATCTTGATCAATGAAAAGGATCTCCCCAAGCTGGGGGGAATAGGCTGCCGGTTCAGATATCAACTCATAATCATTACTCTTTCTTGTAATTCACTATGGACCAAAGGATCCCGCCTGCCATCAATGCCGTAACCCCCAGAACCAGAAGCACCCCTGGTTTCATTCCGACTCTACTGCTGTTTATCCTTCCAGGTATTTCGTGGTGAAGGCTTGAAACCACACTCTGCGCAGCCGGATCGATCCAGTTGAACTGAAACGACAAGAATATCAGGGCGAAAACGAGTACCGTTAAAATTACCAGTAGTGCGTAATGATATTGTGTTTTCATCTCCGGTCAGCGCCTGTACTGAAAATGATTGCATATATCTTGCCAACAAGTAATTCATCCCCATACACCTGGAATCACGGTCTTGCAGAACCTGCATTGCCTGCCGTCGAGGTTGTAGATGGGGATGAAATACCCGTTCCGTTCGATGAGAAGCTTCCCGCAGGAATGGCAATAGGTGTTGTTGCCTTCGTGTTCCGGGACATTGCCGACATACACGTATCTGATTCCTTCTTTCATGGCGACTTCCCGGAAGCGGATCAGGGTGGATACCGGCGTGGGTGGCAGCCGGTCGAGCTTGTACTTGGGAAAGAATCTCAGGAAGTGAAAAGGATGATCGGGCCCCAGGTTCTTGACGATCCAGCTGCTCATGCGCCTGACCATCCCCTCGTCATCCGTGTACCCGGGTACTACAAGGGTGCTGATCTCGAGGTGGACATTATGCCCGTGCAGTGTCTTCAGGGTACTCAGGACCGGGTCGAGGCGCCCGCCGTTTAGCTTGCGGTAGATGTCGTCGCTGAAGGACTTTATATCGATGCTGGCCCCGTCAAGGACTGAACAGAGCTTGATGAGGGGCTCGGTGTTGATGTACCCGTTGGAGACGATGACATTGGAAAGGGCGTTATCCCTTGCCAGCTTCGCCGTGTCGAACAGGTACTCATAGAAGGTGATGGGTTCCGAGTAGGTGTATGCAATAGATGCCGATCCCGAAGATTTTGCAGCCTTGACTGCATCGGCCGGGAAGAGCTCTGAGAAGCTCACATCTTCGGGCCGTGCCTGGGAGATCTCCCAGTTCTGGCAGTTGAGACACCTCTGGTTGCAGCCCGCTTCAGCAAGGGAAAATGTACGGGTGCGTGGCCTGAAATGGTACAGGGGCTTCTTCTCAATGGGGTCGATATTGGCAGCGCAGGCATTGCCATAGGCGATGCTGTAGAGTTTTCCGCCCAGGTTTACCTTTGACCGGCAAACGCTCCGATCGCCCGGTGAGAGTATGCAGTGGTTGGGACAGACAAGGCAGGCGACCTTGTTGCCATAACTCTTCTGGTAGAAGTATCCCTCCCGTGCATACTTCCACAGCCTTTTCGGTGCATCTCCAGGAAAGATCCTACCCTTGATGTCCAAGGGAGAGTATGCATGGCCCCACTTGACGAAACCCGGACAGAGGTTGGCGACAGAGCCCGCAATGAACATTGCCAGGCTAGAGCGTAGGAATGTTCTCCTGGTGAACTGTGCCATGGCCTACCTGCATTATAATACTCGCAAGCTTGATGAGGATCAAGGCCGTGCACGCGAACAGGATGCCCTCATAGGGGATGAGGACCACACTCAGGATGAACCCTCCGAAGGCGGCACCCACGAGGTCTACGGAAAACGCCCGTGCTGCAGTCATGTTACCGTCTCCTCCGGAGCCCGCCACCAGGGGGAACTCTATGCCGCACAGCACGGACAGGACAAAGGCGAAGACATAGAAGAACACTTCAGGCAGTACCTGGGGGACTTCCACGAGCAGGATCAAAAGTGAGAACAGTAAGAGGGACATTAGGCAATCCACGACTATGATGGGTTTACGGGTCCCGCCCTTGATGAGTCCCCCGAGCCATGCACCGGGGATGAGACCTGCCAGAAAGACCGTGACGATGATGCCGATCTTCAGGTAGAGAAATCCATAGAGAATCTGAAAGAGAAAGATCGTGAGGAGTTCTCCGCCCATATTCACGAAGCCTGTACTAAAAAGTGCGAATTCATCCCTGTTCATGCCGAGCATGGACATGATGAAAAAGGCGCCTGCTGCAATGATGAACAGCCAGGGTCTTGCAGAGTATTTCATAAACCATTCTTCATAGGACAGCTTCATGAGGAACGGCCTGAAGTCCGTGTTCATCGGGGTCTTTGATTCCATTTGCTTCATGAGAGATCCGACTCGTTCATCACTGATATCATAGACGTAGTAACCCGATATATATGATGTCCTGATGCCCCTTTTTGCAAGGAGACCCGTTATGTCCCTGCTCAGGGGGGCATCGCTGGCGACAAAATAGATCTTTTGCCCTGGCAATACTAGCACATGGGTGAATACGGATAAGGCAGTGTTGTGCAGTGATGACACCCTCTTGCGTGCAGGCTCACTGATATAACTTTCATAGCCTTCCACCGAGAATCCCAGCACCCCCCCGGGCCTCAGGCGCGTCTTGGCAAGCCGCATGAAGTCAAGGGTGAAATAGCGGTTTGTCTGGAAGGTCTTGGGCATGGGGTAATTGACCAGGACGGCATCATAGGTCTTCCTTGTCCGCTTCAGAAACGCCCGGGCATCATCATTGATGAGGGTCAGACCCGGCTGTTTCCTCATGAAACCGAATGCAAGCCCGATCCTGGAGAGAGCAGGGTCGATTTCTGCATAGTCGATGGAATCAGGGCGGTACTTCCTCACCTCATCCACGATCCCCGCTTCAGCCGAGACAAGAAGAATCTGCCTGACAGGTTCAGTCTGGGAGAGGGCATAGTGGGCTGCCTCCTCGGCAAAGATCACGTTTTCTCCCGAAAGAGCCGGCTTTCCGTCAACAAAGGCCGTATACAACTCCTTGTCTCTGATCATGGCGATCCTGCCGAAGGACGATTCCCGATACAAGACCAGCTCGCCGCTTGCAGGTCTGAGAGACCACCTTTCGAGCCCGACCCCCAGGAGGTTGACTGCAACGGTGAGGCTGGCTAC
>DATKLV010000265.1:0-5381 GCA_035542255.1 Desulfomonilia bacterium
AAGCCCGTTGCGTCGGCTTCGTCGGTGTGCCCCTAAAGGGTCCACCGAAAAGTACACCTCAAATCCCCCCCTCCTTGCCTCATCGATATCATCCTGATTGAGAAACGGAATTATTCAGAAAAGCCCGGGGGCAGTTGTCCCTCAGGAGGCACCCCGGGCAGACCCTTTTCCGGGTTCTGACCCTGCTTGGGCTCGATGGATATACCGAGTTGAGAGCTCTTGCTTCGGTACGAGCCCTCATTCAGCCTCAGCGCATCCATGGGCTCCACAACAATGGCGGCTTTCGCCTGAACCGGGCAGTAGTACTCGCAGAATCCGCATCCGCTGCATTTGTTCTCCTCCATGACGGGGACGGCAACGGCTATGTCGCTCACCCTCTTGAGGCTGATGGCGCCATACGGGCAGACCTCAACACACACCAGGCAGGCCTTGCCGTACTCCCAGGCAAGGCATTTGCGCTTTACAATGGAAGCGGTTCCCACCTTGGCATATCTCTTTTCATCCAGGGAGAGAGGCCGTATGGCCTTGGTGGGGCAGACATGGCCGCAGGCATTGCACGTGGGATCGCACGGGCCTCTCCGGGGGACCATGACCGGGCCGAAAAATCCTGCAAAACCTGCTGCGAGACCTGCAGGCTGCAGGGTATTGGTGGGGCATGTCTTCATGCACTCGCCGCACCCGATGCACTTCTCGAGGAAGGAGCATTCCTGGATGGCACCGGGCGGTCTGATCAGGGCAGGTTCCATGATCCGGCCCGGTCCTCCCTCGCAGGCCCTGCCCTTCAGTCCGGCCAATGATGCCAGGGCTGTGCCGAGACCTGCAAGGGCGGACAGGATGAGCACCCGTCTCTGTGCGGAAAATCTGATGGTCCGCAGTTGGAGGGCGCCCGGCCCCGGGGCGAAGCGCACCGCGTCTTCGGGACATACATCCGTGCATCTCCGGCAGAGGATGCATTCGGAGAAGTCCGTTCCGTGCGGATCTTCTGCAATGGCATCCATGGGGCACTTCTTCCTGCACAGACCGCAGGAGGTGCATCGATCGCTCACCCGTCGCCTCAGGACAAGGGGCCTCAGAGAAGCAAGGGCGAATACAGCCCCTGCCGGGCACAGGTAACGGCACCAGAACCGCGGGGTCCATAAGGCCAGAGCGAATATACAGGCAGGCAACCCAATGATGAACCATTCCAGGGCAAAAGACGGGTTCGGCAGATTGGCATAGGCAAGTGAGGTCAGGCCGATCCGGTCGGCCAAGGGCCTGATGACCGCGAGACCCGCATCCGCTGCCAGGGTGTATACGGGGTAGATGAATAGGCCTGCGAACCGGGTGATGATGGGAATGGGTGCCCCGTAGACCGCGAGAGACACCTTGAGCAGTGCGGCGCCGAGGATGAAGCAGAGCACGAGGTACTTGATGATCTTCAAATGTCTGAGAGGTGAGATATTTTTCCTGGCGGACACCCTGGGGCCACCGGCCAGCTTGTCCGAGACATCAATGGAAGTCCCCAACGGGCAGACAAGGGAACAGAAGAACCTTCCGAAGAAGACCGTGAGGACGATCGTCACCATGCCCGGCATGAGCGTCCAGACAAACTCCCTGGAGGAAATTATGGTGGCAATGCCTGCGAGCGGGTCCATCATGAGATAGACATCCACCGGCACGGGCAATACCAGGGGAAATGTCGCAAACCACAGCAGAACCAGGAAAATGATGAAACTCGCCGACTGTATGACCCTCTTCAATGTCATGAAAGAACGACTTTCTTGGTATTCAGATTCCGGATATCCATGCGGCCGAGCCCGCGCGCGTGGGCGAGCTTGATATGGCGCACCTGGGAGGGCTCCATACTTCTGCCGTACCACTCGAACATCTTCACTGTCGTTGCATCAGCGGCCACCATGTCACGGGATGCAATCACCGTCCTGGGTGTGATCACCTTGCCCGGTCCGCCGGGACCATGGGTGGTCAGCACCCGGCTGGCGTCGATGATCACGAGCTTGGGCCTGAGGATGGTGCACAAGTCCACTATGGAAGTATTGAGGTCATACAACCAGTGCATGATAGACCTGTTCCAGATGAGCCCCATCATGCCCTTCATGGACAGGCTTACGCCGGTGCTGCCGTGGGTCTTGGCCACCGGTGCGGCAATGAGCACATCCGCCTCCAGGACATCCCGCATGACATCGGTTTCCTTCAGTGATGCACCCTGGCTGATCTTCACCTCCCGGTAGAATTCCTTGTTATCCAGGGCATGCACGATGTCGTCGCCGAAGATGCGGCATGCATCCTTTGCCCCCTGTATGCATTTCTCCGAGGGCCTCAGCGGATGGTCGAGCACACGTATCCGGGAGGCCCCGGCCTCTTTGGACATGCGTACAAGCTCGCGTACGATCTGGGGATGGGTGTTCGTGGCATCCTCCACCGACCCGCTGAAGCTCATGTTGGGTTTGATCACTACCTTATCCCCGGATTTTACGAAGGCCTTCATTCCTCCGAGGATGCCTATTGCCGCCCGCACAGACTCGGCAGGCTCACCTACGGCGACGCCGATATCGGGTACCGGTGAGGCCTGAAGCATCAGGGGGGTGATGAGGCCTGAAGAGGCCGCCGTAAGCAGGAGCGCCCCTTTTGCCTGCGACCTCATGAACTCCCGTCTGCTCAAGGCAGTTCGCAGGGCCTGTTCCACTTGTTCCAGGATCTTTTCAATCAGGCTGTTGTGCATGTGACCTCCGGGGTGGTCAGATTTCTTCGAGCTGAACATATATTAGCCCTTTTCAAAGGGAAAGTGAAGGAGGGCAAGGAGGAGCGTTGCATGAGCCGATGATCTTAATCTGACATAAACCTTATCCGGAATATCTGCCATTACAATACGGATAGATAAGCTGATGCCCCCCTGATCAAAAAGGGATTGCCATGCATCTCTCCTCTTGGTACTATCTATGATATGAACAAGTTGATTATCAGCGCACTTACCGGCATCGTTATATACTTTCTCTTGAGCAGCCCTGCATTCTCGGCAAGGACACTTGTTGTCGCGGTCAATCCCAATTGGCCGCCCATGGAGATGAAAGACAAGAAGGGAAAAATAACCGGCTATGAGATCGACCTGATAAAGGCCGTGGGTGAGGAAGCAGGCTTCAAGGTAAAGCTCGTCGATGTACCATGGAAAAACATCTTCAAAGGCCTCGATGCAGGCAAATATGACGTCATTGTAGCCTCCATAAGCATCACCGATGCCAGGAAGGAGAAGTACGACTTCTCTGATCCTTATTACACCGTGGAACAACTCCTGGTGGTCCCCAAGGCAAAAGCTGATGAACCATGCAGGGAAAAGACCATTGCCGCCTTCAAGCTGACAACCGGCGCCGAGACCCTCAGGTTGTACCAGAAGACGAGCATCACCTTCTATACGGTCGAAGAGATCGAGCGGGCTTTCAAGGATCTCTCGAAAGGCTTTATCGACGGCGTATTCTGCGACTCACCAGTGGCGATGAACTATACCGAGTACGAAAACAGATACAAAAACAAATTCGCCATAGCATCCCTTACCCTGCCGGAGAATGTCCGGCTCCCCACTGAGGATTATGGAATGGCGGTCAGGAAAGGTAATGCAGAAACCCTCGACCTCATCAACCGGGGCCTCCAGGCAGTCAAGGACAAGGGTATTGAAACCCGGATAAGGACCAAATGGATCAAATCTTCTGATCCGGCCATCAAACCGCAGACCCTTAGTAAAGCAGGTGTCACCTTGGACGAGCACCAGGGGCATTAAAATGTAATAGCTACAACCTGATCTTACAAAAGGTCTGCCTGCATTTTTAAATCCATCCAGGATCCATTTTCTTATCTGTATCCTGAAATCTGTTCCGGTTTCAAATCCTGCAAAACAGGTTGACATCAATTTTAACACAAGTTAATTTAACGTATGTTAGGTTAACGGTAGTTAATTACTGTTTCCCATAATGGGGCGCCGCAATGCCGAAGACGCAGAGGACACCGAAAGAGATCGACCAAGTAAAAGAGCGGATTCTCAGGCAGGCAGTACAGCTCATGAACAAGGTCGGTTATAGGGATTTCAGCATGAGGGGCCTCGCCCGAGAGATCAAAGTTACCCCACCCACCCTGTACAGCTATTTCCAACACAAGGACGAGCTCTATCTCTGCATACTCACCGAAGGGTTCTCCCGCCTCTATGATTTAAGCCTGCAGGCATACATGCACTCGAACGACCCCCTTGAACGTATGCGGGCCATTGCCAGGGCCTATGTCGATTTCGGCCTGAACCACATCAACTTCTACAATCTCATGTTCACGTGGCACGTGCCCAAATACAACGATTACCTCGGCACGACCATGGAGTCGACGGCAAAGATCGAACTCGATACGGCACTCAAGGTTGCTGACCTTTCCATAAAAGCCATCAAAGAATGCGCCGGAGAAGACCATACTCTTCCGGAAGAGGATGCCCGGTTTTTGCTGGTATACCTCTGGAGCACCCTGCACGGATATATTGCAGGTCTCAACAACACGCTGCTCAACTACATGCATGATAGACCGGCCTCGGTAAAGGAGGAGATACTGGATCTCATCCATTACACCTTTGTGCGGGAGTTGGGGTCCCGCGGCATAAGAGATTCAGGTCGTGCAAAAAGAGGAAGGAGATGAAAAGGGTCTTCATACTTCCGCGGATTTTGCCATTGCCGAGACCGGGACTATCGGGATTATCTTCAGGGAGATCCCGGGACCCTGAGGATTCATTCAGATCCGGGGAAGATTAAAGGCATAGGTAAAACGATGTTCAGACTCAACAGAATTCATGCCGTAATCGACGGAAAGAAGGTGAAAGCCCGCAGGGGAAAAACCATTCTGGAGGCTGCCCGGCAAGCCGGCATAGAGATCCCCACCTTGTGCCACATGCAGGATCATCCGCCCACGGGAGTATGCCGGGTGTGCGTGGTGGAGGTGGAGGGGTCGCGGACCCTGGTGGGATCATGTCATACCCCGCTGGCCGAAGGGATGGTGGTAAGGACAAATACCACCAAGGTGCTCTCCGTGCGCAAGGCAGTGGTTGAACTCATGCTCACCGCCCATACAGGGACCTGTGTCAATGACCCCAATGCCGACAACTGCGGGCTTCACAACCTCGCATCGGACCATGAGGTGGGGGCGCCGCGTTTCAACGTGATCACACCCCGTTCCCATCCTGTGGAGGAGATGAACCCATACGTCCGCAGAGACCTGTCCAAGTGCATCCTCTGCCGAAGATGCATAACGGCCTGCAGCGAAATCGCCGGAAAGAACGTGCTTGCCATGGGTTACCGGGGGTTCGATTCCAAGGTCATTGTCGGCTATGATGAATCTCTGAGAACCGAAGAATGCCGTGC
>DATKLV010000266.1:0-4024 GCA_035542255.1 Desulfomonilia bacterium
CGTGTGGCGTCACGCATAAAATGGATACCCTTGCTGACCTTCAAGATACTCTCCACAAGACCATTCAAGGCAGCAGAGTCGGAAAGAATGTTGGATCGGAAGCCCAGGTCCTGCCTGGTGCTCAGGATGGCTGCACCGTGATCGCCGATGGTGCCGCTGACGATGACTGCGTCGCCAGGTTTTATGCTTGCAGCCGAGATCTCGGTCTTATACTCCACAACCCCGATACCTGCGGTATTGATGAATATCTTGTCTGCCGAGCCTTTTGTCACCACCTTGGTGTCGCCTGTGACGATCTGGACCCCGGCCGCCTGGGCGGCCCTGCCCATGGAGGCAACGATCTTTTTGAGGTCCATGGAGGAGAAACCCTCTTCCAATATGAAGCCGGCACTCAGGAACAGCGGCTTTCCGCCACACATGGATATGTCGTTCACCGTCCCATGCACGGCCAGAGACCCAATGTCGCCGCCCGGAAAAAAGATGGGGTCCACCACGTAGGAATCCGTTGTGAAACAGATCTTCTTTTTCCCTATGGTGACCACTGCGCTGTCACCCATCCGGTCAAGATATTCATTCTTGAACACCGGCATGAACGCATCGCGAATAAGGGAGTTCATGAGCATCCCTCCGCTGCCGTGTTCAAGGAGTATGCGATCGTCTTTCATACTATCCGCCCCTTTCATTATCATGTATGCAGAAACCGGTGCCTTAATCCCGCTATACCCACCTTACCTGGGCGGGCACAAGGCCCGCTCTTACAACCACTCCATTAACTTTACCAGTCATTAGTCACTTCCTCTGCATCCTCGTCCCTGCAATGACAGCCTGCCCCAGGGCGACACCGCCGTCGTTAGTGGGTATGCGCCGGTGGGTGAAGACCTCAAAGCCGTTGCACTCGAGCTCTTCGGCACAGCCTTCAAGCAGGATCCTGTTCTGGAAGCAACCTCCCGACAACGCCACCCGATCGATGCCGGTGCGGTCGCGCAGCAGCTCGGCCATGTCAGTGAATGAGGCGATGAGCGTTGCATGGAAGGAACTTGCCAGCCCCTCCAGGTCCATGCCGGCGAGACATCCTTCTACCAAGGCCCTGACCGCAGGCAGGAGATCCAGGATGGACATCTCACCTTCATTTGCGATGTGAAAGGGGAGGATATCCCCGCAGCCCGGTCTTGCAGCCGCTTCCAGATTCATGGCCGCCTGGCCCTCGAAGCTGACGGAGCGTTTCAGGTCCAGGATGGCCGCCACTCCATCGAAGACCCTTCCCAGGCTGGAGGTTAGCGGGCTGTTTATGCCGGCATCCATGATCCTGCTCAAGTTTTCATAGGAGAAGCCCTGCGGCACGATTCCGAGCAGAGAGGCCACATCGGTCCACTGATCCTCATAGATCTCCTTCAGGAGGCTCACGCCGAAGCGCCATGGCTGCCTTATGGCCGCCTCCCCTCCCAGGAGGGGCAGGTACTTCAGATGTCCGGCCCGTTCATAGACCGCCTCGTCCGCGATCAGGAACTCGCCGCCCCATATGCGGCCGTCCTCACCATAGCCCGTGCCGTCCATGGAAAGGCCGATGACCCTCCCGGTGATGCGATTCTCAGCCATGCAGCTCACGATGTGGGCGTGGTGGTGCTGCGTCTTGACGACTTCTCTCGCACCGAACATGGCAGCCACGCGCGTCGAGTAATACCGGGGGTGCAGGTCGCAGGCAATGATATCCGGCCTGCACTGCGCGATATGCTGCATGCGGTCTATGGTTTCATGCAGGAAATCTCTGGCCTGGGGGGTCTCCAGATCGCCTATGTGCGGGCTCATGTATGCGAAGCCGCCTTTCACGATGCAGATCGTGGCCTTGAGATGGGGCCCCAGGGCCATCACATCGGGCAATGCATCCTTCAGGAGCACAGGTCTGGGTGCATATCCGCGGGACCGCCTGGTTAGATAAGGCCCTGACCGCGCCACCATGGCCACTGAATCATCGCAGCGCACCAGTATCTCCCGGTTATGCACCAGGAAGGCGTCGGCTATGCCTGCAAGGCGGCTTACGGCCTCGTCATTATCGATGCAGATGGGCTCATCGGTCTGGTTGGCGCTCGTCATGACCAGCGCCGTGAAATCATTTCTCAAAAGAAGGTGATGCAGCGGTGTATAGGACAGCATGATCCCCAGGGTACCCATGTCCGGCGCCACCAGGGGTGAGACAGGGGAGTCTCGTTTTGCCGCGAGCAGCACGATGGGCCGGGAAGGACTCAGGAGCAGCTGCCTCTCTTCTTCGGAAACCTCCGCAATGGCCCGGGCATGCTCAATATCCTTCACCATGATGGCGAGCGGCTTTTCCTCCCGGTATTTCCGGCTCCGCAGCAGCCTGAGGGCCTCATCGTTCGCGGCGTCCACACAGAGGTGGAACCCGCCCAGGCCCTTGATGGCAAGGATATTGCCGGCCTTGATGCGGGCTATAGTCTCAAGCAACGGTTCTTTTGTCTTGATGGGCCGCCCCGTCTCATCCAGGAGCATAAGTTTCGGCCCGCAGACAGGACACGCATTGGGCTCGGCATGGAAGCGCCTGTTTGCAGGGTCTTCATATTCGCGGGCGCACTGAGAACACAGGGGAAAGACCGACATGGAGGTACGCTTGCGGTCATAGGGGATGTCTTTGATGATGGTGAGCCTGGGACCGCAGTTGGTGCAGTTGATAAAGGGGTAGTTGTACCGTCTGTCCGACGGGTCGAAGAGCTCGCTCAGACATTCATCGCAGGTGGCGATGTCAGGGGAGATCTGTACGTCAGGCTTCCCGGACGTGGCGCTCTCCATGATAGCGAAGTCCCCTCCCCCTTGAACCGGGACCTCTGAATAGGTGATCTCGTATATCTCGGCCAGGGGCGGGGTTTCTTGTCTTACCCGTGTAATGAAGGTCTCAATGGCCTGGTCGCTACCTTCCACCTCGACCACGACACCCCCGGTGGAATTCCGCACAAAGCCCGTCAGTCCGGTGCTTTTTGCCAGGCGGTAGATGAACGGTCTGAACCCGACCCCTTGGACTATACCTGAAAACCTATAGCGGGCCCTCTTGATCACGAACGTGTCTGTTTGAATTGCTCGATCCGGTCCGAAATCCATGTCAGCCATGCAGACAGGCCCTCATTTGTCTTGCACGAGACCTCGAATATCTTCAGGTGAGGGTTGCACTTGAGTGCGTCGGCCCTTGCCTTTTTCAGGTCGAAACTTACATACGGCATGAGGTCCATCTTGTTGATTAGCAGCACGGATGACTCGTGGAACATGAGCGGGTACTTGGACGGCTTGTCCGCGCCTTCAGGTGTGGACAGGATCATGACCTTGTCGTTCTCGCCTATCTTGAACTCCGCCGGGCATACCAGGTTGCCCACATTCTCGTTGATGAGCAGGTCCACGCCGTCGATGGGAAGGTCGGCCAGTGCCTCCTGCACCATATTCGCATCAATGTGGCAGCCGCCCCCCGTATTGATCTGGACCACGGGGATTCCGAGCTTCGCCACGCGCTCTGCATCGTAGGTATCCTGGATGTCGCCCTCGATGACGGCTATCCTGTACCTGTCCTTGAGCCCTTCGATGGTCCTCTCCACGAGGGTGGTCTTGCCTGCACCGGGAGAGCTCATGAGGTTGATGACATAGACACCCTTCTGATTGAACAGGGCTCTGTTGCTCCGGGCGATCCTGTCATTCGCGTCTAGAACCTGTTTGACAACACTGATGGTAGCCACGATTCCTCCTTTAAAGTCAGTGACACTTGTAGTACGTGGAGCAGGTCCCTTCCCTGGAAACCATGCACGGACCGATGGGGTTCTGCGGATTGCATGCATGCCTGAAGAGCGGGCATTCGTGCGGTGTGGCCACACCTCGCAGGATGGAGCCGCACATGCATCCCATAATATCGCTCGAATCCATGATGGGGACATCGAACCGCGCCAGCGTGTTGAACGAAGCATAGACCTCATTGAAGACAAGTCCGCTGCCGGGTATGGTTCCCAGCCCTCTCCATTCAGCCGGCACACTC
>DATKLV010000267.1:0-4140 GCA_035542255.1 Desulfomonilia bacterium
TAAATCACTATCCGGGACGACCACGCCCGCACCCAATGTACCTCTGTCTCCATTCGAATTGATGGCAAATACGGTAACATCACTGGCCTGTTGATTAATGGGTGTAGCGGTGGCGATGAAACCCTGTTGAAAGGTCCCGCCAGCAGGGGCGGCTGCTACGATATGGTAGTATTTTGTATCCGGGTCGGTGAGCCCCTGAACGGCAAGATTGGCAACAGTATCATACTGGTTCGTCAGAGCAAAGTTCTTCTCCTCATACAGGGCCACGGTCTCCAGCGCAGTGATGGCGTCCGCCCTCCTGACCCGTTTCACGTGTGCCGTATATGAAGGTATGCAGATTGCAGCGAGGATCCCGACTATGGCCACTGCGATCATTAGTTCTGTAAGGGTGTATCCCTTGTTATGCATGCCCTGTCTCCTTTTTGGATATAATTCACTCTTACTTATCGGCAGTTTTACCAGGATGCAATAGGGTAATTCAGCGATATCCGTCTTGAAAGAACCGCCCTTGACTCCTGTGAATCGAAGGATATATGGAGGGGTTCATGAAAGGCCGCATCAAGATTTTCACCTATGGCTGCCAGATGAACGACCTGGACAGCCAGAAGATGTATTCCGAACTTTCCAGGGTCGGCTTCATACCGACCCTGGAGACCTCGGAAGCAGACGTAATTATCATCAATACCTGCTCAGTCAGGCAGAAGGCCTATGAAAAGGCCATCAGCAACCTGGGAAGGATGAAGACACACAAGTCGAGGAGATCTTCCCTGATCATCGCAGTCACTGGTTGTGTCGCCCAGCAGGAAGGCGACAGCCTCAGGGAGCGCATGCCCCATGTCGACATCATCCTCGGCACACACCAGCTCCACCGACTCCCCGAATTCGTAGAGCGGATCAGGATGGGGAATACTCCGATAATCGAGACAAGTTTCAACGACTGCATCCCTTCCATGGACATCGTCCCGGACATCGAATTCACCGAGCAACACCATCGCGCCTACATCAACATCATGCAGGGGTGCGATAACTACTGTTCGTATTGCATCGTTCCCTATGTGAGGGGCCGGGAGGTAAGCAGGGATTACGTGCATGTCCTCGATGAGATCAGGCTTCATGCCTCACGCGGGGTGAAGGAGGTTTTTCTGCTAGGCCAAAATGTCAATTCATATAAGGGGGGCATGTCCTTCCCCCGACTCCTGAAAGACATACACTGTATTGAAGGTATCGAGCGGATCCGGTTTACTACTTCACACCCCAAGGATATGAGTGAAGGGCTCATCGCCAGTTTCAGGGAACTTGAAAAGCTGTGCAGCAGCATACATCTCCCCTTCCAGTCCGGATCCGATAGTGTGCTCAAGGCAATGAACCGTGACTACACACAGAGTTCATACCTGGAACTCATCACCAGGCTTCGAGAAGCCAGGCCCGATATGGCATTCAGCGCAGACGTCATGGTCGGCTTCCCCGGCGAGACCCGGCATGACTATTATGACACCCTTAAAGTCATCGAGGAGGTACGGTTCGATGTACTCTACTCATTCAAGTACTCGGTGCGCCCCGGTACCGCAGCAGCGGATCTCATAGACGATGTCCCGCCGGAGGAAAAGATTGAACGGCTCAGGGGACTACAGGCCATGCAGAGAAAAATAACCTTTGAAAACAATGGGGCCCGCATCGGAAAGACCTATGATGTCCTTGTGGACGGGATAAGTCACAAGAATCCTCATCAGGTTCATGGAAGGACTACACAAAATGCCATCGTCAACTTTCCAGGCGAGAAGAGTCTCATCGGTGAAAAGGTATCCATACGCATTATCCGTGCAAATCCCAACTCGCTCACCGGGGAACGTGTTTTAATGTCATAGGCATTCTTATTTCTTCTTGGATCACTGAGCCCGGTAATGGTAATAGCTTACCATCATGAAACAGCCGAAACGATGGCCCTCCATCCTGATTCTTGTCCTGATGCAGATAGCCTGGATCATCGTCCTGGTGATAGGGGTGGTCTGGTACATCCATTATCGTCATATCCAGATACGTCCCATAGGCGTCTGGGATGTGGTCATCATTACCGAGGTATCCATCCTGTTCACCCTTATCCTCGCCGGGATATATGTGCTCTTTATCCTTTACCAGAGGCAGCTTACCCTCTTAAAAACCCAGATGTACATCCTTCAATCCGTAACCCATGCCTTCAAGACGCCGCTTGCCACCATGCAGCTCTACCTGGAAACCATCACCAAGCGTGACCTGCCTGAAAAGACAAAGACCGAGCTTTTAAACGGCATGCTTACCGTTAACCAGCGTCTCAAATCTCTGGTTTACAACTTCCTGGAAAGCGCACGCCTGAGCTCCACGAGGAGGGTCTATTCATTCAAAGAAGTATCATTGTCCAAGTTCGTTACCGACTATATCGCAGGTAATGAGGTTTTCCTCAAAGATGTCGAGGTACATTTCCAGGTAACGGATGAAAATATTGTCATCTCCCTGGATGCCGATGCATTCGACATGGTATTTTCGAACCTTATAGAAAACGCCATCCATTATTCAACATCTTCACCGAAAGTGGATATCAGGCTGTGGAAGGATGACCAGTGGGCATTTATCGATTTTTCTGATACAGGGATTGGCATTCCCAAGGAGCGCTACCGGGATATCTTCAAGATGTTCAAGAGGCTACCGGAGGGCACAATCCTCTGGGGATCGGGTACAGGTATGGGACTGTATGTGGTTAAGGGGATCATCAAGGCACACGGAGGGACTATCAGGGTGAACGTCGCGGACAAGGGAGAGGGCACCTCCTTCAGGATCAGACTGCCCATCATTCAATCATGACTATAAAATGGCGTATACTCCTTATTGAAGACGATCATGCACTCTCGCTGGGATTAAGGATCAATCTCGAGGCCGAAGGATATGAGGTTCTCCATGCCCTGAGTGCCGAGGAAGGTCTGAAAATCCTAGAAAATGCCAGTGTCGACCTCGTAGTGCTTGATGTCATGCTCCCCGGTATGAATGGCGTCGAAGCCCTTGAGCTGATACGAAGTGATAATCTTAAACTCCCTGTCCTTATTCTTACGGCACGATCCTCCATGGATGACAAGGTGGAGGGATTGAGGGCAGGGGCTGATGATTACCTGACCAAGCCCTTTCATCTTGAGGAATTTCTCCTCAGGGTACGCAGGATGATTGACCGGTACCAGTGGTACAGGCCGGAAGAAGTGCTGCAGATCGGCGACAAAAAAATCGATTTCAGCACCCTCGAGATTTCAGATCCCGCTGGTGAAATCTTACGCATTACACCGCATGAGGCAAATCTCATCCAGTACCTCATCCAGCACCAGGACCGTATCGTGACACGTTCCGAACTCCTGAAAAATGTATGGGGGCTCGACCCCAACATCGAAACGAGGACTGTCGATACGTTTATTTCCCGTATAAGACGTTATCTTGAAAAAGATCCATCCAAACCAGAGAACATCATAAGCATCAGGGGAAAGGGCTACCGGTTCATACCCTAAAACTAGGCCCGATAATGTAATGCCAGATTTTCGGCTGAGATGGTTGAAATAAGTGCTGCAGAGGTTTAATTAATAATGTACTGCAGAACTTGCTCAAGAGGAGATAAACAGAGATGAGAACATATGTAAAGATTTTCATCTTCATCTTAATCCTCACCTTGGGGCTTATATCCCTATATAGCTGTGCAACAGCTCCTTATACCGGCAGACAGCAGATACTCTTGATCTCTGAAGGCGAAGAAATGTCCCTTGGAGAGAATGCTTACCGTGATGTGCTCAAGAAGGAAAAGATTTCCCAAGACCCGAAAGCCAATAATCTGGTTAAACGCGTGGGCACGCGTGTCGCAGCCGTTGCCAATAAGCCGGGATATAGATGGGAATTCACGGTGATCGACAATCCCAAGACCGTGAATGCCTTCTGCCTGCCAGGGGGGAAGATAGCCGTTTATACTGGCATTCTCCCCTATACCCAAACCGAAGCCGGACTCGCCTTTGTCATGGCTCATGAGATTGGCCATGCCATCGCTCATCACGGTGGTGAACGCATGAGTGAACAGTACATTGCCAAACTAGGGCAGGAGGCTATCAATATAGCCATTGCGGGGAAGAGCCCTGCTCC
>DATKLV010000268.1:0-6113 GCA_035542255.1 Desulfomonilia bacterium
ACCAGTGAATATCCGCTCCACATCCTTCGGCTCGATAGGAGAGATCCCGAGAACCTTTTCCAGATAGGCCTTTCTGAGCCTTACTTTTCTGGGGTCGCCTCTGAGATAATTGACATCGATTATGCCCTTGAAGACCTTTGCATCCGCATAGCGGGACATGAACCAGGCTGCCCTGTCGGCTGCGTCAGCCTGGATGGAAGGGTCTATGCCACGCTCGAACCTGTACGACGCCTCGGTGGAAAGGCCGAGGCCTTTGGAGGTACGCCTGATCCCTGAAGGATCGAAGAAGGCGCTCTCCAGCACGACACTGTTCGTGGTGGGCAGCACTTCGGAGTTTTCACCGCCCATCACGCCTGCAAGGGCCACGGGCTTCTGCTTGTCACAGATGAGAAGGTCTTCCCTGCGAAGAGTTCGCTGAACGGAGTCCAGGGTGACGAACACCTCACCTTCAGCGGCCTTGCGCACCACGATGCCGTTACCGGCTATCAGGGTGGAATCAAAGGCGTGCAGGGGCTGGCCGTATTCCAGCATTACGTAGTTGGTGATATCCACCACGTTGCTGATGGCCCTCACGCCTGACTGATAAAGACGCCTGCGCATGAAAAAAGGACTCTTTTTGATAACTATGCCGTTTATGAACCTGGCCGTGTAACGGGGGCACCCTTCTGGAGAAAGGATCTCCACGCTCAGGACCGATTCAATGGCGGCGGCCTCTTCCTTTATCTCGAAAACAGGCTTCCTGAGCTTCTTTCCGTAGAGCGCGGCCAGTTCCCGGGCGATGCCGATGACCGAGAGGCTGTCTCCCCTGTTGGGAGTTACATTTACCTCGAGTACCCAGTCTTCAAGACCCAGAACATCGACAAGCACATCACCCGGCTTGGCTTCTTTCTCAAATTCCATGATACCGGAATGGTCGTCGGTGAGACCGAGCTCCCGCTCGGAGAGCAACACGCCGTAAGACTCTTCTCCCCTGATCTTGGCCTTCTTCACGAGCATGTCCGCGCCTAAGTCGCATCCGACCGGTGCGAAGGCGCTCATCATGCCCGATCGCGTGTTCGGTGCGCCGCAGATCACCTGGAGCGTCTCCTTTCCGGTATCCACCATGCAGACGAAGAGTTTGTCCGCATTGGGGTGCTTCTTCGCCTCAACGATACGGGCGCAGATGACTTCCCGGGGGACCGTCTCGTGAGTGATGTCTTCCACCTCGGTCCCGCTCATAGTCAGGGCAAAGGCTGCGGTAGGTGCGTCCACATCGAGGTTGACGAATTCCTTGATCCAGTTGTAGCTGATCTTCATGGCATGCCCTTCATGCGAACTGGCACAAGAACCTCAGATCCGAGTCATAGAGGAGCCGGATGTCGTCGATGCCGTACTTCAGCATGGCGACCCTCTCGACGCCCATGCCGAATGCAAAACCCGTGACCTTCTCAGGGTCGATGCCCACAAAATGGTAAACCTCCGGGTCCACCATGCCGCAGCCCAGGATCTCGAGCCAGCCCGTATTCTTGCAGACCCTGCAGCCTTTCCCCTTGCAAATGATGCATCCCATGTCAACCTCGGCGGACGGCTCGGTGAAGGGGAAGAACGAGGCCCGGAATCTTAAGGGGATATCCGGCCCGAACAGGGTATGTATGAATTCGTAGAGCACACCTTTCAGATGCGCGAACGTGATGCCTTCTTCCACCCAGAGCCCTTCCACCTGGTGGAACATGGGGCTGTGGCTGACATCGAAGTCGCACCGGTAGACCTTGCCGGGGGCGATGATGCGCACCGGAAGACCCTGTGATTCCATCACCCTGATCTGCACCGGCGAGGTATGTGTCCGCAGAAGGATACCCTTGCTGAAGTAGAAGGTGTCCTGCATCTCCCGTGCGGGATGGTTCTCTGGGATGTTCAGGGCCTCGAAGTTGTGGTATTCATCCTCCACCTCCGGGCCCGATGCAATGGAGAACCCGAGGTTACGGAAGATGCCCTCTATCTCGTCCATGACCTGATTGATGACATGGACGGAACCCCTCTTCAGTACCCTGCCGGGCAGGGAGACATCAATTCCCGGTATTGTTTTTACGGCGATGAAGCTCGACGCCTTTTCATCAAGGGCCTGCTCCATGAAAGACTTGAGCTTGTTCGACAGGGCTCCCATACGCGGCCGCTCGGACGCATCCATGGACCCCATTTGGCGCAGAATGGCCGTAAGCTTTCCCTTACGGCCCAGATACTGAATCCTCAAGAGTTCGATCTCTTCAGGTTTTTGAATGTGTCCCAGGTCCTCTATGAACGCCTTTTGAAGTTCTTCGAGCTGTCTTTCCATCTATGCCTGAGAAACAGATTCCAGGATCCGGCTGAAACCCTTGGGATCGGTGACGGCAAGATCCGCAAGCACCTTTCTGTCAAGCTCTACACTGGCGTTCTTCAAGGCGTGTATGAACCGTGAGTAGGTGAATCCGCGCTGTCTGACCGCCGCGCTGATCCTGGCGATCCACAGGCGCCTGAAATCCCTCTTGCGCTGACGGCGGTCGCGGTATGCAAAGGCAAGCCCTCTGTTGAGAGATTCCTGCGCAGCCCGGACGAGGTTTCTTCTCCCGCCGTAATACCCCTTGGTTAGCTTATGAACTCTGATCCTCTTCCTCTTACCTACAACACCACGTTTTACTCGCATGATCCTTATACCTCTTACAGATACGGCAGCTGCTGCTTTATTCCGGCAAGATTCGCGGAATCCACAAGTCCGGACCTTCTCAGTTTCCTCTTCTGCTTGGTGGTCTTGCAGGAAAGTAGGTGCCTGGCATACGCCTTGTTTCTCTTAATCTTTCCGGAACCGGTCGCTTTGAACCGCTTCGCTGCACTCCTATTTGTCTTCAGTTTCATCATCCACTCCTATCTCTACCTCGGGGCAAGCATCATCACCATGGTCCGGCCTTCCGCCCGGGGCTCGGTTTCGACAGTGGCCAGCTCTGCAACCTCATCTCGGACCCTCATGAGCATCTCGAGTCCTTTGTCCATGTGTATGATCTCCCTGCCCCTGAACCTCATCACTACCTTAACCTTGTTCTTTTCGCTCAAAAACCGCTGTATGTGCTTGAGCTTGAACTGATAGTCATGCTCATCGGTCTTCGGCCTGAACTTTATCTCCTTTATGACTATGACCGTCTGTTTCTTCCTGGCAATGGCTTCACGCTTCGACTGCTCATATTTGAATTTGCCGTATTCCATGATACGGCAAACAGGAGGTGTTGCAGTCGGTGCAACCTCCACGAGATCCATGCCTTGATCCAGAGCAGCTTGAAGTGCCGCAGGGACGGTCATGATACCCAACTGCTGACCGTCGGATGATATCACCCTGACACTTTCCGCGACGATTCGCTCGTTGACCCTTATCCTGTCCTTATCATTCGGTCTGGAAAAGCCGTTCCTAGCGATGCGACCCTCCTCAAAAATAGTTTATGCGCTTATCTAACTCAGCAAGTACTTGTTGTCAATACGTTTAGATCATCGGATCAAACGATTTGACGAGCGTGATGAACTCTTCGACTGCCATGGTCTTCTGCTCGCCGGAGCGATCCCTGATATTGATCGTACCGTCGGCCTTCTCTCTGTCACCCACAATAACCATGTAGGGGACCTTCTGGACCCTGGCCTCCCTTATCTTGAAGCCGATCTTCTCGTTGCGCAGGTCAAGCTCGGTCCTGACATCTTTGTCAGTAAGGACATCAGCGATTTTACCCGCATACTCGTCCTGCGCATCGGTTATGTTCATGACCACGGCCTGCACCGGGGCAAGCCACACCGGGAAGGCGCCGGCAAAGTGCTCGATGAGCACGCCGATGAACCGCTCGATGGACCCCAGGATGACCCGGTGAAGCATGACCGGCCGGTGCTTAGCGCCGTCGGCACCTATATAGTGGGTATCGAAACGCTCGGGCAGGTTGAAATCGCACTGGATGGTGGCGCACTGCCACGACCTGCCTATTGCATCTTTTATCTTCACGTCTATCTTGGGCCCGTAGAAGGCACCGTCGCCCTCGTTGATATCGTAGGCGAACCCGATCTTATCCAGTGAATCCATGAGGGCCTTGGTCGCCATTTCCCACATCTCGGTGCTTCCCATGGACTTCTCGGGGCGGGTGCTGATCTCCATGGTATACTCGAACCCGAACACGGCCATCACCTCGCGCACCATGGCTACGATTGCAGTGATCTCATCAATAAGCTGGTCGGGCCTGCAGAAGATGTGGGCGTCATCCTGCGTGAACTGGCGTGTGCGCAAGAGGCCGTGTATGACCCCCGACTTCTCGTGCCGGGTAACATTGCCCAGCTCGAAGTAGCGTAGCGGAAGGTCGCGGTAGCTCCTCACCTTGGACTTATAGATCATGATGTGCGACAGGCAGTTCATGGGCTTGATGCCGTAGACCTGCTCATCCACCTCGGTGAAGTACATGTTCTCCTTGTAGTTGTCCATGTGGCCGGAGATCTCCCACATCTTGCCCCTCAGGATGCTCGGACCGAAGACGATGTCGTAGCCCCTCCTGAAGTGAAGCTTTTTTTCGAAATCCTCCAGGATAGACCTGAGTCTGCCGCCCTTCGGCATGTAGATCACTATCCCCGGGCCCACATCTTCGGAGAACATGAAGAGCTCGAGCTCTCTGCCGAGCTTGCGGTGGTCTCGCTTGCGCGCTTCTTCAAGAAAGGTGAGGTGGGAATCGAGCTCTTTCTTCGAACCGAAGGCGGTGCCGTAGATCCGCTGGAGCATCTTGTTCTTCTCGTCGCCCCGCCAGTAGGCACCCGCCACTGAGAGGAGCTTGAATGCCTTGATATAGCCGGTGGAAGGCACGTGAGGGCCCCTGCACAGATCGGTGAAAGTCCCCTGCTCGTAGAGGGATACCTTGTCCACCTCATCACCCAGGTCATCGATGATCTCGACCTTGTAGGGCTCGCCCTTTTCCTGGAAGAAGGCCTTCGCTTCCTTCCTGGACAGCTCTCTCCGTTTGAACGGCAGATCCTGTTTTACAAGCTCGACCATCTTCTCCTCGATCTTTTCAAGGTCTTCGGATGAGAACGGTTCTGCCCGGTCGAAATCATAGTAGAAGCCTTCTTCCGTGGAAGGGCCGATGGTGGGCTTGGCATCCGGGAAGAGGAGCTTTACCGCCTCGGCCATGACGTGGGCCGTGGAATGGCGCAGGAGGCTCATACCCTCGGGCGATTCAGCGGTGACGGACTCGATGGTCTGACCCCCCGTCAAAGGCGTGGAAAGATCCATGAGCACCCCGCCCACGCGCGCCGCAATGGCGCGCTTGTCCTTCACGACATCCCGGATGGTTGATGCTGCGGCGGAAATGTCCTTGCCATCCACATTCACATTGATTTCAGGCATAGTTACTCCAGATGGAAAAGTGGTAGGCACGCAGGGATTTGAACCCTGGACCCCCACCGCGTCAAGGTGGTGCTCTCCCCCTGAGCTACGTGCCTGTCAGGTGTTTCCGATATCCTGTATCTCTGCTCCTTGTCAACTGATTTTTCTACACGGGAACCTCTACTGAGGCCGCTGTAGAGTCAGGCGGATACAGCAGGATTTACTTCCTGAGCCTCCTTGTGATAGACAGATCTGACCTTTAAACGTGAGGGACAACTGCCATGAACATCAGACCCCATGAAATCGCATTCGACTTTGACGGCGTGGTGGCGGATACGTTCAGGGTCTTTATCAGGCTGGCGAACGAGAACTACCACTACGACTTCAGCTACGACGATATCACGGATTACCAGTTCATGAAGGTCCTCAATATGGACAGGACCCATGCCCTCGAGATCCTCGATGTGATCACCAACGAGCCTCACGAGATCGATCTCATTCCAAATGAGGGCGCCGGAGAGGTCCTTGCCCGCATGACAAGCATCTCCCCGCTGCTCGTCGTGACTGCACGCCCCTTTGCCGGGCCCGTGGAGCTGTGGTTCGCAAGACACATCCCGCAGGTCGGTCCGGGGTGCCTGCGTGTGGAGGCCACCGGTGTGAACACCGCAAAGCTTGAGGTCCTCAAGGCGCACAAGGTGGAGTATTTCATCGACGATAGGCTCGACACCTGTTTCATGCTCCAGGATGCCGGCATCACCCCCAT
>DATKLV010000269.1:0-7716 GCA_035542255.1 Desulfomonilia bacterium
TCGTTGGCTTCTTCATCGGCTCCTCGATGTACCATTTGTACACCTGCGTCGCCTCTTCCTCGTCGCCTTGATAGCATCTTTGATTTGAAATGGGAATTTTGCAGCTCTCAAGAGAAAGAACTTTAAATGTTTATCATTCAATATATGCCACAAACCCGGTCTGGTGCATGCCCTGCGGGTGGGATGGGAGAGACGGGAAATCGGCTGACTGGGAAAGGGGCTCCAGCACTTTGGCCGTGCGGGACAAACTCTGAGCAGAACGGCTTATGGCCTTGAGCAGATCCACCGGGCTGAACTGGCTGGTGACCGGGGCAAGATAAAAGAGGACGCCTCCCGGTCTGAGCCTGGCCATTGCATTGGTTACAGTCCTTGAATGCTCCTCGTATTCATTGCCGAATGCCGGGGCATCGCAGAGCACGAGATCGAAGCTCCCCTGCTCATCGCTCAGGAACCTGGCAACATCGTCCCTGATGTGTCTCCAGACAAAGGGTTTGATCCCGTGCATCTCCATGTTCTTCTTGAGTTGGACCTGGGCTGGGGCGGAAGAGTCCACCGAGATGACCGATCTCGCACCGGCTTTGAGGGCGCACAGAGAAAATGATCCGGTGTAGGAAAACAGGTCGAGCACATCCCTGTTATGAGCGTAGTTCATGATCTTTTGCCTGGTTTCTCGGTGCTCAAGGTAGAAACCGGTGCGGTCACCCGTGAAGATGTCCACGGCATATGATATGCCCCGTTCGTGCACCACGAGGTCCCGGCTTTCAATATCCCCGGAAAGGGGCCCGATGAAGGGCCTGAACCCTTCATTGGAGCGGGTTCTCGAATCGGACCGTTCAAAGATGCTGCAGGTGCTCAGCGCCGATTTCAAGATCTCCACGATGTCCGGTTTTATCTCCTCCATGAAGGGCGTGATGATCTGCATAACGAGCACATCGTTGTAGCGGTCGACAACAAGGCCGGGCAGCAGATCCCCTTCGCCATTGATGATGCGGTAACAGCTTGTGTCTTGAGGGATGATCCTTTCCCTCAGCGCCAGTGCATTCTTTATCCTGGTCTCGAAGAAGGTCTTGTCTATGGGATCCTTGCCGAGGGTGAGAACTCTTACGGCCAGTTGAGATATGGGGTTATACATACCCTGACAAACAAACTGTCCCCTTGCATTGAGAACCCTGCAGAGATGTTCCTTGCCCGGCTCACCCTGGACCTTTTCCACCGCACCTGAATAGATCCATGGATGTCCATTGATCACCGGCACTTCTTTCTTGGCTTTCAGATGCACGATCAGCATAGATCAGAGCCATTAACACAGTTTATCGCGGCAGGGAAGGAATGATTGGGCAACATTTATTAATCTATTAATCGCTGCCTTTGTCTGTTTGGTTGACAGGGGCGTTGGAGTTCTATGGACGCGATTCTGACGTATTTTTTACTCCCGGTATGGCCTTTATTCCACTTTTGCGTCTCGTTCCATCAGGAGCTCGCGAAGCACGGATCTGTGGCAGTGTTGTTCGTCAGCGCAATAACAGCCAACAGAAAAGTTGGTCTGGTGCGAGAGAGCAGCCAGCAGATCAAGATCCCTGCTCTTCTCAGGCATAGCCATTTCTGCTCGGAATTTCTTCAGGAAAGCCTTCCATTCGGCCACGGTCCGAGCACCCAGGCCCATCTTCATGGTTTCCGGGCTCGGCGAGAGATTGGGAAACCACACGTCGTACCAATTCTGAGAGGAATACTCGCTTTTCTTGACGCCGCGTGGAGGGCGCCTGACCGTTCCTATGCGGATCCCTTCACCCGGAACCCGCTCGGTACCGAGACGGACAATGCGGACTGACATGGTCATCTCCTTCTATTAGTTTGGCATATTAAATCTCACCATTAAAATCATGTGGATAAAGTGATGTATCACGAAAGTCCTGCCTGCTCCTCGATGAAGGCAACGATTGCATCGAGGTCCGCGAACCTGAAGTGAGGTATATCCATTTCCCAGTGTTCACGGCTGACCATGGCTATGTAGTCGGGGCTCGGCTGCTCCCTGCACAAGGGGGTTGTGTAGATCTCTTCATTGAATACCTCGATCTTTTTGAAAGGTCCGCCCTTAAAGCCTTCGATGAGAACAATATCCATTCCTTTGGATGCAATGCCGTAGATATAAGGGGTGTCCGGTTGATTAGCCTCGTACATCAAGAGTCCTTCCGGAGAGAAAAGGATGATGCGGTCGGCTCCGCTGGAGGCAAACCTGAAGGTGTCCTTGCCTTCCGGGTCGACTGAATGCTGGTGCATGGCGTGTTTCACCGCTGCAACCTTCCGTCCCCGTCTCTTCAGCTCCCGGATGAGTTGTTCTATGAGATAGGTCTTTCCGCTGTTCGTTCCATGAGCGACAAAGGAGATGACATTGCAGTAGGATGTATCCACATCGCTTGTATTATTAGCTGCTGACGGTAGAGTCAAGGGTAAGCAGTGAAAATATTCAGGACTTTGAATTTCACATGGAGGTCATCGATCTGCAGAGATTGCCGGACAGAAGCTCTCCATGAATAGCATCAGGACATTGTCCTTTAAGATTAGTGATCGCTTCCGGCCTGCTGTTGCTCTTGAACCACCGGATGGCGGTGTGAGTAGCTCTGCTTGTCGCAGATGACCTGAACAGCACACCTGCTCTGGGCATTGATAATGATGGGCCCAAGCAGGTTTATGGTCATGCGTTTCGGGTCATGGCGAGGGATGGTGACGATGCAGACAACCTCGAGCTCGGTCTCCTGCTTCACCTCGAGCTCATGCAGCACGTTCTCATCAACGTCAATGGAGTAGTCCTTCTTGATGAGCTGGGGGTTCATGACCACGAAGGCCAGGTCGCCGTCTTCCACGCTCTGGAGCCAGAAGAAGGGGGAACCTTCACTATGGGGAAACAGGATATATTGTTTGTTCTTGGCAAAGCCCAAGATACCCCTTGGGAACGTGATGATATTATCTTCCTGGACTGCTATCTTTCCGAAACGCAGTGTTTCAATCTCCAAGATTATTCCCCCTACTTGATGAAGTCTACAAGACTTAAACTAGTGATCATGGATGCGCTCTTCAAGGTGGCCTGGTATATGGTCTGCTGGTTCTGCAGAGAGGTTATTGCTTCTGCATAGTCGAGATCCTCGATGTTGGACATGCTCGACGTGGTATCGACCGTGGAACGGTCGATGACTGTTTTCGTGTGATCGAGCTCGTTCACAACAGCGCCGACCTTTGCGAGGTTGTTAGCAACCACTGTACTGGAGTTATCAATGTCGCCTATAGAAGCAGTGATCCCGGCGACATCATTGCTGCGCAGTGCCTTTTCGAGCTTCAGGAGAGTCGCGTAGGCATTCCCCTGCGAGTTGCTGAAGATGTCACTGCCCGGGATGTTGGTCATGGCGGTGGTTCCCTTGCCTATCTGCACGGAAAACGTAGTATCATTGCCCTGGTAGACATCCTTCCATTGTCCCTGATTGAAGAGGTACACCTCGTTTTGATCTTTCACAACCACCGAGGTTCCATCTGCCGGTACACCCAGGTCGTTCCAGGCGGCAGCAGCGGCGCTGTACTGTAGGATATGGTTATGTAAGGCACCGGCTGCGGTATCGATGAATTTATCTCCGTCGGCCGCTCCTGCAGGGAGTACGGCCGACATGGTGGTGACATCGCCCTGAAAGCTGTTGATATCCACATCGATGTATGGCTGTGTCTGTGTTTGGGTTCCTCCGAACATGTACTTGTTTCCATACTTGGCATTGGCATTGCTCAGGAGTTCAGCCCTTAGCTGTGCTACCTCCTGGGCCGCCCCCGTTCTTGTAGAAGAATTCTGTGAGGCGTTGGCCATCTGGACGGCAATCTCGTCGGCCCTCGACATGAGGTCGTCCGTATCCTGGAGGACGGAATCCATCCTGTTGAGCCATCCCTTGGAGTAGTCGATGGATTTCCCGTATTGTGTGTACGAGTTCAGCTCAGTGCGGTAGATCAGTACGCTTGCAAGTCCCAGCGGGTCATCGGATGGTGTGGAGATCCTCTTTCCCGCGGATATCTGGTTATTGAGCTTGAACAACTTCTCCGTGTTCTGAGAGAGGTCCCTGCGGAGCTGATAGTAGAGTAATCTGTTGCTGACTTTCATATTGTATCCTTATCGGCAAAAGTTATTCTGCGCTTTATACAAAGCAAGGGCCCTGCCAATGCGGCAACTCCTGCAATTCAAAGGGTCTAGGTGTTTGAGATGGGGAAAAGACTGCCTTTAAGGAGGTATTCTTTTCCTTTAACCCTTGCTGATGCGCTCCTGGATGGAGCGGCATTCTTTTATGAGGGCTTCTTCGTCTACAGTAAGGGATCTGAAGTTCTTCACAATAACCTTGCCGTTGATGACAACGTCCTTCACGTTCCCGCCGGTAGCGGCATAGATGACATGAGAGATGGGGTTGTGAACCGGGACCATGTTAGGGGCCTTGCCGTCGAGCACCACAATGTCGGCAGGCCTGCCCGGCTCGATTATTCCGCCGTTAAAATGGAGAGCCCTTGCACCGTTTTCTGTAACAAGTGCCATGGCCGTGCACTCATCCAGGACCGTCGGGTCCATACAATTGATCTTATGCAGCTTTGCCACGGTGGATATCTCGCCGATGATATCAAGGTTGTTGTTGCTTGCACACCCATCAGTTCCGATAGCGACGTTCACACCGGCCTTGAGTAGCTTCGGTATAGGAGCGATGCCGGATGCCAGCTTCATGTTGCTCTCGGCATTGTGCGCAACAGAGACCATTCTCTTTGCCAGCAAAGCTATTTCTCTATCATTAAGAACCACGCAGTGGGCAGCCAGTGTCCGGTCTGACAGGCAGCCTATAGAATCCAGGAGCTCTACCGGAGACATGTTATGGCTTTGTCTGATCTGTTCCACCTCATCGGCTGTCTCACTCAGGTGAATCTGGTAGAGGACGTCATATTCTTCCGCCAGCTTGAAGGCATCCTTCAGGATCTGTGTGGTGCAGGTGTATGCAGCATGGGGAAAAACAGAGGGCCGTATCAAGGTATCATCAAGCCAGCGCTCTATAAACGAGCGTTCATGCTCGATGATGCGGGTAGGGTCTGAAAGGGAAGGCGTGGGGAACTGGAGGATACCCTCGCCGATCCATGCCCGGATCCCTGCCTCTTTGGCAGCCTTGCCGACTTCGTCCTCGTAGAAATACCCATCGCAGAATGATGTCGTTCCCGACCGGGTCATCTCCCATGCAGCCAGTAGTGACCCGATATAGACAAACTCCCTGTTCACATGTTTTGCCTCTGCAGGGAGGATGTATTCCCGGAGCCAAGTCATGAGGGGCAGATCATCGGCCATGCCTCTGAAGAGAGTCATGGGCGCATGGGTGTGGGTGTTGATGAGCCCGGGCATGACGATGTCATGGGGACCGCCTAAAACCTCGGTAATACCTTCGGGAAGATCGGGTTTAATATCAGAGATTTTTGAGCCTTCAACAATGACATAGTGGTCCTTGAGAACATCACAGGCCGACTTGATGACATAACCTCCCTGCACGGCTAGCTTGCCCATAGGGATTTCCTCCTAGATGTCTTTGATGCCACGGCGGTAACGTAAAGCACTTGCCAGGGTAACCTGGTCCATGTATTTCAGTTCAGCCCCCATGGGGATGCCGGATGCGATCCTGCTTACCGTAACGTTTATGCCTCCATCATGGATCATCTTGTTTATATAATGGAAAGTACCTTCCCCTTCGACTGAGGGGTTCGTGGCTACGATCACCTCGCTCACCGGAGTACGTTTGAGCCTCTCCATGAGCTCTGCAAGCCTGATATCGTCGGGGCCTATGCCGGAAAGAGGAGAGATGAGCCCATGGAGGACATGGTAAAGGCCTTTATAGGTGTTTGCCGACTCCAGAGCCAGGACATCGCTAGGCTCCTCCACCACGCAGATCTGTGTCTGGTCCCGTGTGGGGTTGATGCATATGGAACATTTCTGACGGTCGGTAAGGTTGAAGCAAACCGGACAGAGCCTGATCTGCTCGCGAACGGTTTTCAAGGTGACAGCAAGGTCTTCCGGCAGTGTTCCCTTGTCTGCCAGGATGAAGAGCGCGAGCCTTGTCGCTGTCTTTTCCCCGATGCCGGGAAGACGTTTGAGCTGGCTGATAAGGTCACGTAAGGGCTTGGGATAGGGGTCCATATCAGAGAAGGTCTATGGGCAGCGGGATACCGCCGGTGATCTGTTTCAGCTCATCTGCCGCGAGTTCACGCGACCTGCGGATACCCTGGTTCACCGCTGTCAGGATGAGGTCTTCGAGCATGGGGACATCCCTTGGATCCACGCACAATGGGTCAAGTTTTATCGAGACGAGCTCTTGCCTGCCGTTGACCGTCACCGTTACCATCCCCCCGCCCGTATCCGCAGTCACACTCTTATGTGAAAGCTGCTCATGAATCTCTTTTATGCGCTCCTGAATCTGTTTAGCCTGTTTGATGAGTTCAGAGAAATCCATTTCCATGGGACGTACGTTAACCATGAAGGCTCTGGCTGTCAAGGAGTCGGTGGATTAATATGATGCAGAGCCTCCTTGACAATTAATACCAATACTTCATATCGTTTATTATCAAAAACACAGTGAAGGAGTTGCCATGCCACGGACCTTCATCGACCTCTCCATCGCCATTGAAAACGGTCTGCCCAGTGATCCGCCCATGATGATCCCCAAGATCACCTATCTCGATCACAGGCTCGGGGCGGAAACCATGAAGCTCTTCTATCCCGGGCTAACTGAGAAGGATCTTCCCGACTGTCTTGGATGGGCTCTTGAAATATTGGAACTCTCAACCCATGCAGGCACACACATGGATGCACCGTGGCACTACCATCCGATCCAGGATAGAGACATGCCGGCACTAACTATTGACCAGTTCCCCCTGGAATGGGCGGTGGGAAACGGGGTAAAGGTTGATTTTTCAGCAAAGCCCGATGGATATAATATTAAATCTGACGACATTAAGAGGGAGCTTGATGCCATAGGCTATAGTCTCAGGGAAGGTGATATTTTCCTGGCTGTCAGTGGTGCCGCCGCCTATTGGGGAAAACCTGAGTATCTCCTTAAAGGCTGCGGATTTGGCAGAGAGGCCACCCTGTGGCTTGTGGATCAAGGGCTACATGTTGTGGGCACGGATGCCTGGAGCTGGGACAGGCCGTTGTCCTTCCAGGCGCAGGACTTCGAGCGCACAAAAGATCCTTCACTTATCTGGGAAGGCCACTTTGCAGGCATCGAAAAGGGATACTTCCAGATCGAGAAGCTCACGAATCTGGACAAGCTACCCCCCATCGGTTTTACCTTTTACTGCTTCCCCATTAAGATAAAGGGGGCAAGTGCGGGGTGGATAAGGGCGGTGGCCGAGATAGGTTAGGCAACCCAGGATAACAATCCCTCCTAAAAAAACCTTGATCCCCCATGCAATAAGGTCTAGACAAAGGCCATGCTTGCTATAGATGTGGGCAACACGAATATCACTACAGGCATTTTCAAGGGCAGCGAGCTGAAGGCTGTATACCGCACGCCCACCGAGAAGTGCCTGACGGATAATGCTTTCTTTCACCATGTCCCTGAAGCCCGAGATGCCTTGCCTGAGCAGGCGGTCATGGTGAGTGTCCGCAGGCAGGTGACGGATCTTATCTCCAGGGAAATTTTATCGTCAACTGGCACCCCCCCCATTCTC